>CAYRGR010000115.1:0-3712 GCA_964423755.1 uncultured Candidatus Peribacteria bacterium | reverse complement strand
TATTATTTAAGGATACATCTAATTTTATTTTTAATAAAGATCAAATTATAGAATATGAAATAAATAATTTTTCTAAAAACTATACATGATCTATAGATTCATGATCATTTGAAATTATACCATTATTTTTTGATAGTTGAAGTCTTATCCAAATTAATTCAAAAAATCCAAATCCAAATATAAATATTCATAAGACTAATTCATTTAAATTTACCTGAACAAATATTTCATGAACACTAATTCCAATTGAATTTGTATGGAATATTATATGAAATAATAGTAGTTGAAATACTTTTTGAATAGTGTGAACATGAGTTACAAATGAATTTTTTTGAACTTGATATACTGATATAATTAAATCATTATGATCAAAAAAATATACTGAAACTGATGTAGATTTTAGTACTGCTCAACAAATAAATTTTCAAGGATGAATAGATATATGAGCATTTTTAAATAGTTATACTAATAATTACTTAATTATTTATAATTCTTCATCTGATAAATTAGATTATAACATCATAAGTAATGAGTGATTTTCTTTACCAAAAACATCTATTATTGCATCTAGTAAAATCTGAAATTTTAAACAAAATATACAATTTACGCAAGATAAGTCTCAAATATTTGAAATGTTAAAATATAGTTTATTTAATAAATAATCTTAAATTATGTTTATAAACTTTAGAAATATATATGAATTTTTTTTCAAATCATTCAATATTTCATTGGATACAAAAATGCTTGAAACAATAAAAAAAGAATGAGTTAAGCATGTATTAATAATTAAAAGATCCTGGATATTTGGACTATTTGAATCATGGATTTTGTTAATTATATTTTTAATAATGTTAACTAATTGTTATTTATTATTTAAAAATTTTTGAAATTCTATTCACACATACACTCTGGTTTCTTTATTAACAATAAATATTTTATACTGGTTTTATTCTGTAATAGTTTTTCTTTATAAATTTAAAAAAATATGAGGTGTTAAAAATGAAATCCATGATATAAATTATAGTACAAAATTATTGCAAGAATGAAATATAATTTTTACCAAATTTTTTAATCAAACAATATTTAATTATCTATTATTAATATGAATAACAATATATATAATATTAGATTTTTTTATATCAAAAAACTTCTTGCAAATTTGAATTTATGGTACTACAAATATAATATTATTATTTATTCAAATATTTTTATCTTCTAAATTTAAAAAAAGACTTATAGATCTGCAAATGGATTTTTGTGTAATTATGCCTTGAAAAATTTTAATATTTAATCAGACATGAGTATATATGGAGACCAAAAATATGGAAGCAAATAAAATTAAAACAATTACAAGTAAAATACCAAATTTTTTATGATCAATTTTTAATTTTTGAGATATTACAATTTTAGCAGAATGAGATGATTCATCTTGAGAATCACTTTGATTTTTAAATTTATATTATGTAAACGATCCCTATAAAACAGTAGAAGAAATTAATAAACTTTTATGATGAAAAATACAAGAAATTAATAAAGAAAATAATTTTTATTTATTAGAAATTTTACATAATTTACAAATAAAAAACACTGAAAAATCAATCAAAGAAAATGAATCTAAAATTAAATCATATTTAAAAGAAAATGAATCTAAAATTAAAAATGATTTTTTAAATTGAAGTAATGAGACAAAAGAAGATATTGAAGAACTTTATAAATTATATTTAAATTAAATTTCAATTCAATCAATATCTAAATCTAATTTGTTTTTAGAATTCCCATCATAAGAAATGTGCATAACCCTTTCTTTTCATTCTCATTGGCTTTGCACTTTTATTCAGTCAATTTTTTTATCAGAGACATATGTATGAATTTTTTTTCTTTCATATGCATTAAAAGTAGGTAAAACAATATCTTTTTTTGATTTAATAACATAATCAATTCTTCAATCAATATATTTATACAATTTATCATCTTTTAATTTCATATAATCGTTTATTTCTAAATGTATAATAAATGGTTTTTTTAATTTTCATTCTATCATTCTAAAAAGAATGTGTTTTAGACTCTCTAAAGTCTGTCAATGAGATCATATCATTAATTTAGAATCTTGTGTCTTTAAGTCAATATAAAATATATTTTTTTCTTTATCTTCGCATGTAATATTTAATGAATCTACATTAATTTGTAACATTTCAAAAAAATTATTACATAAATCTTGAACTTGTTTTAACATAATTTAAAAAAAATTAAAGTTTAATTAAATTATATTATATAAATTTTTTTAAAAAATGGAAATTAAAAATTCAAAAATTTGAAATTCAATATTATTTATAAATGGAAATTAAAAAAACTCCTTAGTATAAAGTCTAATTTCAAATTGGACAACTTTTTATAACTTTTAAAAAAAATCCAGAAATAACTCAAAATAATTATTTGATTAAAATCATAGAATTGAGTGTGCTAAAAAAATAGGTTTGACAATATAATACTAAAACCTTACCAGGAATAATATGTTTTATGATTTCTTCAGTAATATTTCTATTTATCCACATATAAAAAATTAATAATTAACTAACTCTATTTAATAAATTTATATAAATTTGGCAAAATTACTTTATTTTATACATTTTTAATATGGATTAAATAACAATATTTTTTTATTAAAAAAAACATTTATATTTCCTTAAAAAATTCTAGTTCTTTAAGCAACGAACAGAGAAGCCATGTCATCTATTACCATTATTTATTAAAATTTCATTACTATTTCTAAGACTAAAATCAAAACTATAAATACTATTAAAACTAGGAGATGATGACCAATAACGTCCATAAATACCTTGATCATGATAATTAGAATTACTTAATCGTATAGCTGAAAAAGGTAATTTTAATATACCATCATTTAATATGCCATCATTTTCATTTTGCCAAGTTCAGGCCGTACAAGTTAAATTTCAATTAATATTAGTTATTGCTTGACACCATTCATAAATTGTTGGTACATGATATCATACAGCACATGGTCATTGCATTAATTTTTTATTATCTATTCAGACAGTATTGTATGTTCAATTTGTTGTTGTTGTACCAGATCATCACCATAAATTATTATTTTGCGTAGCAAGCCAATCTTTAGGATCTGTTCAATTTATAATAAAATTTGTATGTCATACAGTATTTGCCAGAGTTCATGCTGGAGCCAAAGATGATGTACTTGGCGTGCTAGTAACATCATCATTTCTTCACTATTGAAAATATGATCATAGTGTATTTCGTATATTTGCATTACAGTCATTAGTTGATCAACTACAATTTGTTATTGTAACTTGATTATTCCATGCAGTTGTAGCTCATACATTACAAGCAGCCCATATTTGTCAGTTTGGAAGTTTGATATTTGGAGTATCACATCCTGGATAAGTACCAGCAGAAGTATCATATCTTCAATAAAGTTCCCAAAGAGCAACTCATGTTCATGATATAATATTTGTATTAGTTAAATATGCTTTGTAATTTCATCATGTATGAGTAATTATATCCACTCAAGTTCAGCTTACTTGTATTGGTATTAATGTACCACTTTGTAATAGTATTCAAAGTTGGTCTCATTTGGTAGTAGGAAATCTATTTGTGTAATCTGCTGCGTAGGCTTTGTTGATAATATTATAATTATTATTAAATACTTCTTCATTACTTTCTAGAAATCATAATA
>CAYRGR010000114.1:0-3738 GCA_964423755.1 uncultured Candidatus Peribacteria bacterium | reverse complement strand
TATCAAAAATAATTCATTCAAAATTAGATAAATCATCTTGGAATGATTTTTTAATTACTATTTTCATTAATCTTTTTTCTTAAAAAAGTTTTAAATTTTTTATTATTTAAATCAACACTTTTTTCTCATTCTTCAATAAATTTACCTAAAATACTATCTTCTAAGACATCATATTTAGTAAATAAAATATACATAAAATTTCAAAAATTTATTTTTTTTTGTTCTACCTTAAAAGGTACATCTAGTAATACCTTACTCATAATTTTGTAATTAAAAACTAAGTTATTTTTATTATAGAAGTTTCTATGTAAAAATCAAAAATAATTTATGTCTAAATAAATTTGTACATTAATATTCATGCAGCAGTAGCCACATTTAAAGACTGTTTTTTTCAAAACATGGGGATTTGTATAATATAATCAGCGTCATTAATGATTTCTTTTTGTACTCATTCAATTTCATTTCAAACTACAAGACAAATATTGTTATTTTTTTTTAATTTAAAATCTCTTATATCAATACTATTTTTTGTTTGTTCTAAAGTGATTATTTTAAAAGAATCTTTTTTAAGTTTATTAATTATTTCAATAGGATCTTCATAATATTCCCAATTAACATTATTTTCTGCTCAAATTGCAGTCTTTGAAATATCTTTATTTGGAGGAAATGGAGTAAATCAAGTTAATATTATTTTATCAAATCCAGCTCCATCACAAGTCCTAAAAATTGCTCAAACATTTAATAAAGACCTAATATTATCAAGTAAAATAAATTTCATTATATTTTAATTATATATTTAATTGGTACAGCAGATGAGACGTTTATAGAATTATTCTGCAGTTTTTGGCTTATAGTTACCTATTTCAATAATAGAATTCAAGAATTATAATAAAAACTTAAAAAAATACAATTTTTTCTTATATATTAGCATTATTAAAATATAAATACCCTAATTTACAGGGCAGATGGGACAGTTATAGAACTATTATCAAATTTAAGGGCTTGAATAAAGAAATTTTCATAAGTAAATTTTAAAAAATTACCATAAATTTGGTAATTTTTTAACAAGTATATAGTTTATGATTTTAAAAGTTAGTCGAACCAAAAATTTTAAATTTGCAATATTCTTATTTTATAAAAAAAATCTCATTTTAAATGGAAAATTAATTGATTAAATAGATTCAGATAATTCTTATCATTTCCTAATATTTTAAATATTAATATTTAAAATATTGACAATTCCAATTTTCGATGCATTCATATATTAAGAAGGTATTACTTGTTTATTCTCTAAAACTCTTCATTTATTTAACATTTTAATTATTCCATTAATTTTATCGTAATCAGAACTTAATATTATGTTTCAAATAATTTCAGCTGAACGGTAAATAAATTCTTTTTCAGTTTTACATGACAACAATAAATCTACTTCTTTTCTTTTAAAAAAAGATAAATAATCTAATAATTCAAATTTTTCTTCCAAAGATATTTTTTTAGACTTCAATAAATCCATATGTTCACAGATTTTTTTGGGATTATCACAATGGCTCATGATTTAATTTTAATAATAAAATAATTTTGTTATTTATAATAATAATTATCAATTTGTCAAACATATTTTCAAAATCACCTCAAATTACAAATTCATAACAAGCATAATTTATATTTCATCCAATTTTTCTATTCCTAATAATTCTACTCTCAAATGGATCTATTGTAATCTATAAAAATGAAGAAAATTACATAGATTTTTATAGAAATTTTGTAACTGATTTTAATTACTTAAAAAAGCTATCTTTAGCTTCTTCAAATGATTGCATTCCTTTTTGGTACTCCCAACGAGAATCGAACTCGTGTCTTCGCCGTGAGAGGGCGATGTCCTAACCGCTAGACTATGGGAGCTTAGATTGGTTTTAGTTTATAGTTAAAAATATAAATTTAATATAAATCAAGAAAATCTATTTTAAAGAATTTACAGTTTAAATTTAAGAATTTAAAATTTATGAGTCTTATAAGATTTTTTTAAATTTTAAAATTTTTCAATCTTCACCAAATGAAAAAATATACTCTATATTTTTTCATTTAAGAATTTCTGGTAACCAAATTTTATCATCTTCCCACATTTTATCGTAAGGAATATTTTTTATATTAAACCATTCTGGTTTCATTTCTTCTGTTTCTATAAAATTTCAATTAAAATCTTTTACTGTAAATAAATGTACATCTTGATTCCAATCTGGATTTTTTATCCATTCAAAATGAAGCAATCATCTTTTTTCTAATTTATCATCTTTAATTTTTATTCAAGTCTCTTCTTCTAATTCTCTTTTTGCAGCATCAATTATAGTCTCATCTTGTTTAACTTTTCATCAAGCTCCATTATATTTTCAAACTCAAAAATCCCTCTTTTTCATACAAAGAAGGATTTGAGATTTGTTATTGAAAATAAGTACTAATGTACATTGTTTCATTTTTATTTTTTTAAATCTGTAGTAATACCCATTGCACGAGCAGATCAGGCAACAATAGTCATTGCAGCATCAATATCATTTGCATTTAAATCAACCATTTTTGCTTCAGCAATTTTTTTAAGTTGATCTATAGTTAGATGTCAAACTTTTTCTTTATGTGGTAATTTTGATCAATGTTCTATTCATAATTCTTTTTTTATTAAAAATGTCATTGGAGGTTGTTTTGTATAAAAATCAAAACTCCTATCAGCATATATATTGATAATAGTTGGTAATACAGTACCAATTTTATCTTTAGTTTTATCATTAAATTGTTTACAAAATTCTGCTATTTGTATACCTGTAGGTCACAAAGCAGTACCAACTGGAGGAGCGGCAGTTGCTTGACCAGCTGTAAGTTGTAATTTAATAATTTTGCTAGGTTTCTTTTTTGGAGCCATAAAAAATTAATTAAAAAATAATTAAAATATTTTATAAATTATTACTAATTTTAAAATAATAATTAATAAATAGGCTTAGAAGCAAAAGTATTATATTTAATTTTTTTTAAATTCAATATTTTTTCAAAATATACTATATGTTTATGAATTTTTGAAATAATCCTATAATTTACTTTAATAATATTTTTACTTCGTTGTATTATATAAAGTCTGGATTTCTGAGTCAGAAAGGGCACGGTTGTAGATATTAATGTTATCAATAGAACCAGAAAAATTTTCTATTATATTGCCATCATATTTTATAGCTCCTATAATTAAACTATCAAACGCATTATTATTAATAAAATAACTTCCTGTATTACTATTTCATATAGCATAATGTAAATCTGTTGTAATTTTTTTACCATCAATAAAAATTTGATTATAATTAACTCATACAACATATGCAAGTTGATGCCAATTATTATCTAAATATAAATTATGGCCTTTTTCTATACATAAATAAATTTGATTTATACTATTTTTTCTTATTCAAATAAAAATGCTTTCATTTGTACAGCCACCAGTATAATCACCTCAAGTAGCAATAATAAAAAAATCTGTTGTAGTAGATCATTTAGATAAAGAAATAATATTAGTTATTCCTTTATTTGTTTTAAACCATGCTATAATTGAACCTGTACTTAGATTAAAAAAATTAGAAACAGAATTAATTGTAATATAGTTTGTTCCATTAAAATTAGTAGTCTTACCTGTTTTTCAATTTCATTCAACTCATCAAATTATTATTCATCAACTTCATGTTCAATGATTACCATTTCAACTTA
>CAYRGR010000113.1:0-3743 GCA_964423755.1 uncultured Candidatus Peribacteria bacterium | reverse complement strand
GAATTTTTAAAATTAAAAATAAAGATCTTGCAAAAATAAAACTTGAAATTCAAAAGCTAATTATTACTTGGTGATGAAAAATAAATTTTATTCATATTCCTAGAGAAAAAAACAAAGAAGCAGACAGATTAAGTAATCTAGCAATGGATAAATGACACAAAAATTAAACAAAATCTAAACTTTCTTTTGCAATTTAAACTTTTTTTTATATACTAATTTTCGCTTTTTTTAAAAGCATATTTTTTAGTAATTTACAAATTATACTCAATAAAATTTGATTTCCGACTCTTTTATTTCTAAAAACCTTTTAAAAATAGACTAAATCTAGCCACTACAAGATCGTTGATCAATTTTTATAAGAAGCATAACGACTGTAAACTATTATAATTATGGCGGACGTAGTTCAGTTGGTTAGAACACTAGACTGTGAATCTAGTTGTCGTGGGTTCGAATCCCATCGTTCGCCCCATAGTAGTCGATCTATCTTAAATATAAGATTTATTTCAACTACTAGTTAATTTATTTTATTTCTTAACTTTTATATTTTATGCCAGTTGCAGAAGAAAAAAATTTTAAAGAATTACTTCTTAAAAGTAAACCTATTATTTCTTTAAAAAAATGAAATATTATTACATGAACCGTTTTATCTACTAGTAATAATATGATTCTTGTTGATCTAAACTGACAATTTACCTGAATCATTAAATGAAAAGATCTAAATTCCTCAATTCAAGATGTATCTGAAATCAAGGTTTGAGATATTATTGATGCTATTATTTTATGAGATGATTCTGATACATGATTGACAATTTTATCGCTTAAAAAAGCGAGCCAAATTAAATTAATTGAAAGATTACATTCAAATTTTGATACAAAAGAAGTAATTACAGTAGTTCCAAATGAAGCTAATAAATGATGATTATTGATTGATCTTGATGGTATTAAATGATTTATTCCTGTATCTCAACTTACTCCTATAAATTATCCTAGAGTAGAATGAGCCGACACATCAAGAATATTAGAACATTTACAAAAATTAATATGAAAACCATTTAAAGTTAGAGTAATCAATGTAGACCAAGATGGTAAAAAAATTATTTTTTCAGAAAAAGCTGCAATAGAAAATCAAAGAATCGCAGCATTAGACAAACTTAAAGTATGAGATAAGGTAGAATGAGTAGTAAGTGGTATTTTGACTTATGGTCTTTTTATTACTTTTAATTGATTAGAATGATTAGTACATGTTTCAGAAATTGATTGGTGACATGTATCAAATCCATCTAAATTTGCAAAAATTTGAGATAAAGTTTTTGTACAAATAATTTGAATAGAAACAGATAAGATTAGTTTATCTATTAAAAGATTAAAGCCAAATCCTTGGGAAGAATTATCAAAAAAATTCAAATTAAATGATATAGTAGAAGCTCCTGTTATTAAAATTTCTAAATTTTGAATTTTCTTATCTTTAAATGAATGAGTAAATTGATTGATACATTTATCTGAAATTTCAAGCGCTATAGTAAAAAATGTAGAAGATTTTGCTAAAATATGAGATATAATAAAAGCTAAGATTATTGCTTTTGATACAAAAGAAAAAAGAATTTGATTAAGTATTAAAGCACTAGAGACTCCTACAAAAATAGAACCAACTGCTAAAATTACTAAAACTAAAAAATCTGCAGAAATTAAAGGAAGTAATATTTTAGATATTAAAGAAGAAGAATATAAAAAAGATACAAAAGAACCTAAAAAGAAAAAAGTAGAAGAAGTTAAAGAAGAAAAACCAAAAACTAAAACAACAAAAAAATCTGAAGAAAAACCAGCAAAAAAACCTACTACAAAAAAAATTAAATAATTTATTAAAATTAAATATTATGTTAAATCAACAATCAATAGAAAGTATTTGAAAAAATGGAAAAAATCATCCATTTATAACATCTTATAGTAATCAAATAGATTTAGACAATAAAAAATCTTTAGATAAACAATTACTATATGTTAATTTTAATTTAGAAGAGAAATTAGAATTGCTTACAAAATTACAAGGTTCAAATAAAATTACAGATATACAATCTGAAACAATAAAAAGAGTTGAAGAATCTATTGCTATATTAAAAATAAGAAAAAATGCTCTTTTATCTAGCTTAAATGATGTTCAATGAAAATTAAATAATTAGAAATATAGTTTATTTAAAATAAAATTATGAAATTTGAATTAGATAATCTCATTATAGAATATGAAAATATAGAAAAAAGTCTTGCTGATTCTAATATTTATAATGATCCTGTTAGATTAAAAGAATTAATGCAAAAGAAAAAAGTTTTAGAATGAACTATAATTCTTTATAAGGAATATAAAAGTGCTCACTTGACTTTAGAAGATGCAAAAAATATTTTAAAGACAAGTTCAGATAGCGACTTAATACAAATAGCAAAAGAGGATTTAGATATTTCTAATGACAAAATAATTAAATTAGAAGAAAAATTAAAAATAGCATTATTACCAAAAGATAAAAATGATGACAAAAATGTAATGCTTGAAATTAGAGCTGGCACTTGATGAGAAGAATCTGCTCTATTTGCAAGAGAGCTTACAAATTCTTATCTAATTTATGCAAAAAGTCAAAACTTCATCACAGAAATCTTGAGTGAATCAATTAGTGAAACATGATGATACAAAGAAGTTATTATAAAAATAAATTGATTTTGAGCATATTCAAAATTTAAATTTGAAGCATGAACTCACAGAGTACAAAGAATTCCAGAGACAGAAAATAAATGAAGGGTACATACTAGCGCTATAACTATAGCCATTTTACCAGAAGCAGAAGAAATAGATGTACAAATAAGAGACGAGGATCTAGAAATACAGACATGTAGGGCAAGTGGTGCGTGATGACAACATATAAATAAGACTGATTCTGCTATAAGAATGGTCCACAAACCTACTTGAATTGTCGTAGAGTGTCAAGATCAAAGAAGTCAATTAAAGAACAAAGAAAAGGCTTTAAGTATTTTAAGGACCAAAATATATGCTTTTGAGGAAGCTAAAAAAAATAAAGAAATTAGCGATACTAGATCTGCCCAAGTATGAAGTGGTGATAGAAGCGAGAAAATAAGGACATATAATTTTCCTCAAGACAGAGTGACTGATCATAGAATTTGAAAAAATTATTGAAATTTACCAGGTATTATGATGTGAAAAATTTGATCAATAATTGATGACCTAATTATCTGGGACCAAACAATAAAATTGAGTAATAATAGCTAGTAGCCAACAGCTAATGGCTAATAGTAATTTTATGTGAAAAGTTGAAAATTTAAATATTTGGAATAAAGCTATAGATTTATCTAAGACTATTTATATTTTAACACAAAATAATGTTTTTTTTTAAAAAAGATTTTTGATTAAAAGAACAAGTACAAAGATGTTCTATTAGTATTGCAAGTAATATTGCTGAATAAAATGATAGAGAAACTGATTCTGAATTTTTAAGATTTTTATATATTACTAGATGAAATTGTAGCGAATTAAAAACACAAATTATAATTTGTTTTGAAATTTGATATATTAAAGAAATCGAAAAAGAAAAGTTTATTAATAAAATTAATGAATTACATAAAATGCTTAATGGATTAATTAATTCTATTAAAGTAGCTAATAGCTAGAAGCTATTGGCTATTAGTTATTTTACTTTATATAATATAAATTTATGCAAATAGATTATTATGAAATACTTTGA
>CAYRGR010000112.1:0-3856 GCA_964423755.1 uncultured Candidatus Peribacteria bacterium | reverse complement strand
TAGTTTCTTTATCTCCTCTTAATTATTATGAAGAAAATTTAATTAAGACTTTAGAGATATGAAATAAAATCATTATAAACAAAGCTTATGCAGCAGATTACACAAATAGATTTCCTACTACTAAATGAGACCAACTTTGAATACTATTACAAAGTGGTACATTAATACCTATTCAAGTAAGTTGAACTTGAGTGGATGTAGTAAGTACTACTTGAAGTTATGTAATGCAATTTAATAATAAATCTTCTATTTCTTGAACTTGAAATGTATTAAAGGCTTGAATTATTGGTTGATGACTTGTGTGATATTGGTCATTTGATGAATGAAGTTGAAGTATTACTTATGATAAAAGCTGAAATTGAAATAATTGAGTTTTAAGTTGAGAAGTTTTACCTTCTTGGACATGATGAATAAATTGAAAATGATTATATTTTAGTTCTGGTTTTGTTAATTTTTGAGATGTTTTAGATATGGGAGATTTAAATTTTACTATTTCTACTTGGATAAATATTGATACAGATTATAATAGTTATTCTAAAATTATTAATAAATGAATGACTTGAAATTGAACACCAAAAGATGTTGGTTATAGTATAAGATTATTGCCTTCACAATATTGTTGAAAATTAATGCAAAATTGTTTAACTATAGATAATATTTCTAGAAATGAAAATAAAATTTATTATCCTAGTATTAATTATTTGATAAGTTCTATAGATTTAAACAAATGGCATAATATAATTTTTGTTTTAAATAGAAATAATTCGAAAATGTTATTATATATTAATTGAATAAAAAAAGATGAAAAATCAGTTTTTTGATTAGGAAATTTAGATACAAATATACCTCTTGCTATTTGAGCTTTACATAGATGAATTTATTGACTAACAAACGAATATTTTAAATGACTTATCGACGAAGTCCGTATCTATAACCGTGCACTCTCAGACTCAGAAATTCAGACATTGTATAATGCGACGAAATAATGTAAAATTGGAGTTTATTTTATTTTTCCAAAATTAGAATTTATTTTATTTATTAATTTCTCAAATTCTTTATAATTTTCTTTTATAAATTTAAATAACTCTTCCGATAATTCTTCATTATAATCATGAGAAAGTATATTTCTTGATTCTAAAAATTTAAACCAAATTTCAATTTTATCTATAATTCATCTTTCATAAAAAACACGAAAACTTTCTTTTGGAAATAATTTATCATCTCATCCTTCATATTTGATAATTTTTTTTAATGTTTTCCATGTTATCTCTATTAAAAATTCGAATCTTTGTATAATTCAGTCTCTTTCTAAATCATCTATTTTTTTTCTTTCAATTCAAGATTGAAATGATTTATAAGCTTTTTTTAGCTTATCAATCTGATTTGTAACTTCTTTTAATTCCATATTTTAATATTCTTAATAGCTAAATTTTTAAAAGTTTTATCAACTCTATTAAAATCTATAAAATCTACTTTATAAGGTAATTCATTTAATTCTGATCTAATTTTTAAAAAAACAGTAAAATCTATTTTTTTTGATCATAAAATACCAACATCATAATCTGATCTTTTATCAAAATTTCATTTTGCTCTGCTTCAAAATAAAAAAACTTTATATTTTTTTTTATCAATATTTGTAAAAATAATTTTTTTTATTTCATTTTCTATATGCATAATAATTTTAAATTTAAAATTAATTTATACCTTAAAAAAATTGTTCGAAGGTCTCTAAAAAACAAAAAACCAAAAACCAATTCTTATTAGGTATATCTAAATTATATATAAACTCTCCAAAAATCAAAACGAGTTTATTATAATGTAAAAAAATTAGCTTAAAACTTAATAAATAACATATTTAAATTTATATTTGAATTAATAATATTAATAATTAGAATGATTAACATATAAATAATGTAATTATGCTCTATTTTATGCTAACAATTAAATGATTTAGATTAAAGATTCTTGAAGAAAATTCTAAAAATATCACAGAAACTTTATTAAAAAATAGGAAAATTTCTCAAAATCTAGAAAATTTTTTTAATCCTTCTATTTTGGATTTATATGATCCATTTTTGTTTGATTGAATGGAAGAATCTGTGAATCGTATTTTGGAAGCTCGAGAAAAAAAAGAAAGGGTAATAATTTTTTGAGATTATGATGTAGATTGAGTTAGTGCTACTGCAATGCTTGTTAAATTTTTTATTGAAATTTGAATTGAAGTTTCTTATAGAATTCCCCATAGAGTACATGATTGATATGGATTAAAAAATTATTTTATTGATGAAATAGCAAAAAAAGATACAAAATTACTTATTACAGTTGATTGTGGGACTAGGGATATAGAGACTATTTCTTATGCGAAAAGTCTTTGAATGGATGTAATCATTACTGATCATCATTTTGTTCCGACTATCATTCCTGGTTGAATTATCGCATTAATTAATGCAAAATTAGATAGTAGTAAATATCCTAATAAAAATCTTTCTGGATCTTGAGTTGCTTTTAAGTTGTTACAAGCTTTAGCTTCTAAATTATTTGAAAAAAAAGAATATAATAAAATAATAAAAAATTATATAGATTTTGCGATGCTTGGTACTGTAGCAGATTGTATGTCACTTACTTGAGAAAATAGAGTTATTACTTTTTTATGATTAAAACAACTTAAAGATTCAAGCTCAGCTTGATTAAAAAAATTAATAGAATGACATAATGGTGATGATTTAGATAGTAGTTTGATTAGTTATAGAATTTGACCAAAACTTAATGCGGCCTGAAGAATGGATAGTCCATACAAAGCCTTAAAGGTACTTTTGGCAAGCGAAAAAAATCTTGATGAAATAATGGAAGAAATTGAAGATCTTAATACAAAAAGAAAAGTTTCTACTGAAATTTTTCTGAAAAAAGCAATGGAAGATGTAAATAAATGAAGTAGTATTATTTTTTATGATTCTACAGAAATTGAACATGGTATAATATGACTTATTGCATGAAGGCTTTGTGAAGCATTTAATAAAATTGCAATAGTATTAAAAGATGAATGAGATAAGCTTATAGCAAGCACTAGAGGTCCAGAGTATGTAAGTATAATTGAAATTTTAGAAGAATTTAAAGAAATGTTTATTGTATTTTGAGGTCACGATCAAGCTGCAGGTTTTACTATTTCCAAAGAAAAATTTCCTATTTTTAAAGAGAAAATTGAAAATAAAGTTATAGAATTGACTGAAAAAATCGATAAGACAAGATGGTTAGAAATAGATACTATTATTGATTTATCCCAGATTGATTTTGATCTTTTAGAACAAATAGAAAAATTTAGACCATATTGAATATGAAACCCAAAGCCCTTATTTTTGCTTAAAGATTTTTCTTTTTCTAGTATAGAATACCTATGAAGAGAACAAAAACATCTAAAATTTTTGACAAATCAGTTTTGAATTGATTTTAAAGCCTTTTGATTTTGAGAACATTATCTTAAATTAAAAAATCAAAAAACCATTTCTCTTATTTTTTCAATCGAAAGAAATATTTGGAACGGCAAGGAAAGTATTAATTTAAATGTTGTAGATATTGTATTATAAAATTTGTCCAATTTAACAGATTAAAACCAGACTTATTTAATTTATTTATATTATACTTTAAAAAAATTGTTTGAAGGTCTCGCAGTAGCGAGACCTAGTTTAATTTATAGGGGTTTCTAAAAAGAAAAAAACCAAAAATCAATTCTTATTAGATATAAAAATGTTAAGATATAAATTAATTTAATCTTTTTTAAGAATATTAATAAAAGTTTCTGATGGGATATTTACTTTTCAAAATTGTCTCATTTTTTTCTTTCATTCTTTTTGTTTATCAA
>CAYRGR010000111.1:0-3916 GCA_964423755.1 uncultured Candidatus Peribacteria bacterium | reverse complement strand
GGCCTGTTGAGATAAGGCATTGCCTTATCTGTACGGGGATGATAAAATATTGTTTGTTTCATAATAGAAAGGGGTTAGAAAATTTCAAGCCCTGGGCTTGAAAATATAATATGTAAAATCTATTAAAATACAAAATAAAATTTAGTATTTCTTTTTACTATATTTTAACCCTTTTTACACAACCTGATTAAATTTTACAAATTATTTATTTTTCATTTCATAAATTCAATTTATGACTACCGTTTTTCAATTTATAATATCTTGACATCGAGAAGCCATAATAATAGATGTTGTATCATTTTGATTTGACTCAAATAGTATTTTAGCCTGTTCGTATTTTCAATCATAATACAAATATAATGCTTTTGTATAATTTTTATATTTTTGATGATCTAGGTTTACTTCATTTAAATATCAAACTAATTCATATATTTTAATTCATTTATTTTTTCATTTCACTTTAATTATGTCTAATTCTCTAAAAATAAAATCATTTTTAGTTTTTAGATAAACAGATTCGCTCACACAAATTTTAGTAGAATATTCTTTATTTACTCATTCAAGTCTAGAAGCTAGATTAACATTATCTCAAATAATAGTATAATTAAATCTATCTTTTGATCATATATTTCAAACCATTACTTCTCAAGTATTGATTCAAATTCTAGTCATAATACTTGGTAATCATTTTAACTGCCATTTATTATTTAATTCTGTTAATTTGGTTTGTTGATCTAGAGCTGTCTTACATGCAAAATATTCATGGTCTTCCATAAATAAAGGAGCATTAAAAAATCACATAACAGCATCTCAAATATATTTATCCAATGTTCATTTATTTTGAATTAAAATATTTGTCATTTCTGAAAGATATTCTCATAAAAATTTAAAAAGAGTTTCTGCATTTAAATTTTCTGAAATTGTAGTAAATCCTGCAATATCAGAAAAAAATATACTTAATTCTCTTTTTTCTCATACTAAAGATAGGGCTTTTGGATTTTTACTAATTTCTTGTACTACTTCTGGCGCAATATACATAGAAAATGCTTTCTGTATATAATGTTTATCTTTATCTACTATAAAATATTTATATAAATATGTAATAATAAAAGTTAAAAAACTAACTGTAATATATGAAAATAAATCAATTAAAATTCATACAGAAAATAAATATCTTCACAAAAAAATTAAAACTAATAAATATATTCAAAAAGTAAAAACAGAGATTATAAAAGGAGTAAAATAAAAAATAATTATTAATAATAAAATTAAGCTTAATAATATCACTAAAGTCTGCTTTGTGTTTTGTTTTTGTAAAAAATCTTGAGTTAAAATAGTGTCCAGCATATTTGCATGAAATTCTACTCATGGCATTGGAGTGTTTGGATCAATAGGACTTATAAATTCATCATGAATTAATGTACCATGTTCTCAAATTAAAACTATTTTTCATTTAAAAATTTCTCCACTAACCTCTCATTTAATTACATCAATAAATGAATAACTTGGATATTTTTTTGGTAAATTAAAAAATCTAATTATCATATTTCAATCTTCATCTAAAGGAATTTTTGTAAATGGATTGATAATATATTCATTATTTTGTTGTCATATAGATTTATTTTCTTGAATATATTTTTTATATAAAGCTATACTAAAAGATTCTATAGGAACTTTATCCAAAAAATAAACTGGCTTAAATCTTGTAACATAATTAAAATTATCTTTATCTTTTAATGTTCAAATAGATCACCATGTAGCATTATTAAATAATTCTAAAGGTAATTCTTGTGTATCATTAGGGTTATTGGTATCCTTAATTTTTGCAGCTATTACAATATTTTTATATTTATCAAAAGATTCTTTTAAAATATTTATATCATCTGTTATGTTTTGAAAAACAACATCAAATCAAATTGCTTTAACTCAATAATTATTTAATTTATCTATTAAATCAGAAAAGATTTTTTTATTTAAATTTAAAACTTTTAAATCAATTTTTTGTAATTCATCAAGAGTTTTATTATCAATTTTAATAACTACAATTTTATTAGAACTCTTTGAAATATTGTCTTTATATAAAAATAAATAATTTAAAATAGCTCAAGAAGAAGCAAAAAATAAATAATAAAAAATAACACTTACTATGCTTATAATTAATAAAAGAAAAGTAAAATGTTTAATATCTTTGTACATAAATATTTTATTTAAAGCATTCGTCTTAAGGTTATTACTCCTTTTTTATTCCAATTTTGCAACAATCTATATATAAATATATAGTTAAGCTCGACCTGATAAGTACGAAGACTTACCAACTAGGCTCGAAACTAAATTGGTTTTTTATTTGAAGGAAAAAAAATAAAGTATTAAAGCCAGTAAGACAAATGCAAACTTATTATACAAAAATTATTTTAATAACAAAATTTAATTTAAAATTATTTAGCTATACGAGATAAATTATATTGTTGTAAAAAATGAGTCAAAAGAGGAGGTGTATTATTTAATGCTCTATTTGAATAATTAATAATAACTCAAGTGCTCAAAGATGTAGAGCTTAATATTCATCTAATATAAGTTCTTTTTTCTACTAAATTTCAAGTATCTCAATATAAAGAACCATCTACTTGTAATTGATTTGGAGTCTTGTCTGATGTGGTGGAATCAATATTTCAACTTAAAACTATAAATACTCAAGCTATTTTTGTTACATCATTTGCAATTTTAATATTTCAAGTTTTGACTATAAATGCCCAACTTGCATCTTCATTTCAATATTCAATATTCTTATTAATAATTAAATTTCAAGTTTCAAGAATTATGGTTTTTGTTGACGATAATAATAATGTATTATTTATGGTTAAATCTCAGTTTTTTAAAACTCTTACATTATTATCATCTCATAATTTTTCTAATTTATCATCAAAATCTGATATATTATTAATAATAATATAAGATGAACCGGAAGGTATTATTTGTGATAAATTATTAATTTGAGTATTTTCATTATTTTCTTTAGTATTAATAATAGTATTTAATGAATTGTTATCAGTAACTTGCTTTGTAAAACTAGATAGATTTTTTTCATTTCATTGATTTAATTCATTTACAGAAGTAGTTGTAAAATTACCATTTTTTAAATTATCCATAAATGTATTTACAATATAATTTACATTAAATCAAACTGGATTTGTAATGTAAGCATTTCATCAAGAAGTATTAGAAATTGCTGGTTTAGAAACTCTTACATTAATATCTTCTTCTAAATAATGTAATTTAATTTTAAATCAAGGAGTATTTTTATAAACAATACTTGATCAAAACATTGATGTGTCTCAATTAAATTTATTTACTAATTGATTTCATTGAAATAATTGAATTGATGAACCATAACTATTTCATCATATAGTTCAAACATTACCAGTAATATTTGTACATACATTTCAAATACTTTGTATTGAATCATCTCAATCAATAATACAGGCTTCTACATTATTAAAATATAAATAATTGGTAGACCAATTTTTTAGTTTATAATAAATATTATTATTTTCTGAAAAAACAGAAACATTATCTCAAACAATAATCCTATAATTAGTAATAGGAACTTCAACACCATTAATTATTATAAAAATATCTCATGGTCAACTAGATGATGGATTTGTAATGTCTACTATTTTACATTCTTCATTACATTCTCTTCATTCTGGAGTACCATCTGCCATATCACATTCTTCCAATCATTGTTTTGTTCAATCTCAACAATAACCAGTAGTTCAGGGAATTGTTCATGCTCAACATTCTATAGGTGCAGTAATATTTACACAATAATATTGATCATTTAAATAACAAGTTTTTCAAGAAGTATTACACGACGCTTCTGAACTATAAGAAGTACATGTTGAAGATGTGTTACATG
>CAYRGR010000110.1:0-3966 GCA_964423755.1 uncultured Candidatus Peribacteria bacterium | reverse complement strand
TTAGATCTACATTAAGCATGCTTTGAATAATAATTTGAGTATTTTCAATTATTGTAATGCTTGCTATTTGACGGGGAACATCAAGTCAAATTATAGATAGATTTAATAGTATGGGAGCCAATTTAATTACTATTTCTCCTTGATGAAGCAATACTTCAAATGTCAGAAATACCTGATGATGATCTTCGTCATCAAAATTATTAACAGATGATTTATTAAATTTTATAAAAGAAATACCTTGAGTTAAAAATATATCACCTTCAGTTTCTACAAGTAAACAATTAATTTATTGATCATATAATGCAAGCGTACAAATAATTTGAGTTAATCCAATATATAAAGAATTAAAAAATCTCACTGTTACAAATGGTAATTTTATTTCAGAAGAAGATATAAATAAATCAACTGCAAATATTGTTTTGTGATATCAAGTAGCAGAAAATACATTTTGAAATGAAGATCCTATATGAAAAGAAATAAAATTATGAAATAAATTATTTATAGTAACATGAGTTTTAGCTGATTCTTCTCAAACAAATAGAAGAGTAATTTTACCAATTACTACTGCAATGCAAAGATTATTATGAACACATTATTATTCAGATCTTGATATAGAAATAGATAATGTCTCCGAATTAGAATTTATGAAATCATTTGTCAAACAAGAATTAAATAGATATTTAAATGTTAAATCAGAAAACGATGAGCCATATACTATTTCAAATTTAACTGAAATTGTTTCTCAAATTGAGGAAGTAACTGGTACCTTTACAATGTTTTTAGCATGAATTGCTGCAATATCTCTTATAGTATGATGAATTTGAGTAATGAATATTATGCTTGTTTCTGTAATTGAAAGAACTAAAGAAATATGAATTAGAAAAGCTTTATGAGCGACAAGAGATGATATATTATATCAATTTTTGATAGAGTCTTTAATAATTAGTCTGGTAGCCTGATTTTTATGAATTTTGTTAAGTTTTTGAATAGTTGCTCTTATAAATAAATTTATGACTGCTATAATTACAACAAATTCTATTTTTATAGCTTTTTGTTCTGTAGTATTTATTTGAATAGTGTTTTGAATTTTGCCAGCTTCAAAAGCATCTAAATTAAGACCTATAGATGCTTTAAGATTTGAATAAATTAAAATTTTATTATTACTTTATTTATTTTATTTTTAGATTCAAATATTATACTCCAATTATGGAGTTCAACTATTTTTTTTGAAATAGAAAGTCATAATCAAAATCAATAGGAATTTCTTGATTTATCAATTTGATAAAACGGATCAAAAATATGTTTTATTTTTTCTTTATCTATATTTTCTCAAACATTTATTATTTCTATAAATTTCTTATTTATATTTACAGTAATTTTGGATTTATTATTACTGTATTTATAAGCATTTTCTATTAAATTTTTAAACAAAGAGTTTAATAAAAATTTATTTCATTTTATTATTAAATCTCAATTAATAACAAAACTGATTTTATTTTTTTGGTATAAAAATTTTACTTTTTCAAAAATTAATTCTATTAATTCTTTTAAATCTAAATCTTCAATTTCATTTAAATTATTATTTTCACTTAAAAATAATAATCAATTAATTATGGATTCCATATTATTTAATTCTTCTTTTGAAGATTTCATAAAACTTTTTAATTTTCATTTCATTTCTTCTAATTCAATATTTGTTTTTAAAATTGCAATAGGAGTCTTTAATTCATGGGCAACATTATGATTAAATTCAGTAAGCATCTTATTTGCTTCTTCTATGGGTTTAATAGTAATCTTAGCTAATTTTAAAGAAATAAAATAAATTATAATTAAAATTAAAATACTCAATAATAATGCTATTAAAATTAATCTTTTTTCTGCAGATTTAAAAATTGAAATATCTTTAGCAAAAAATATTTTGTAATTTCATTGATTTAATCAGTAAATAAATATTTCTTTTTCTCAATTTTTTTTTTGTATAATTTCATTAAAATTAAATTTAAAATTTTCATCAAAATCTATTTCATCAAAAATTCAACGAGAAAATATTTTTCAATTTTCATTAATAATCAAAAAATCACGTATTCAAAAATTTCATTGTCTACGCATTCAAGAATTTATAAATCCTCTTGGTCTATCATTAATTTCATCTATTAATCATTCTGGAAATCTGGGCATTTTTTGTGTAATTGTAACCAAATTATCAAATTCATTTTTTTGTTTTAAGAACCAATCTATATGATAAACATAAATTAAAAGTAATATTAAAAACACAAAAACACAAAATAATACTCATGTAATTTTTAATGCGAGTATTTGTTCTTTTGATAATGATTTAATATTCATAATTATTTTAATTATTTTATTATTCTATTACATATCATACTCATTTAATTGTTTTTATGAAGTTTTTTCATAATTTTTTTCTTAAATAAGAAATATGTGCTTCAAGAGTAACAGAATTTAAATCTAAATTTTCTTCTTGTTCTCACCATACATGCTCTAAAATTTGAGTTTTATTTTTCGGTAATCATTTATTTAAAATTAAAAATTCAACAATTCTAAATTCTTTATTTCATAATTCAATTTCTTTGTTTTTTATAAAAACTTTTCTTTTGTTTAAATCAAATTTAAAATCTCATATATTAATAAGATTAGGTAAAATTTCTTCTTTACGTTTTGATAAAACTTTAATTCTAGCTAGTAATTCTGCTAATTCAAATGGTTTTGTAATATAATCATCAGCTCATAAATTAAACATTTCTAATTTATCGTTTAGCATTGAATTTGAAGTCAAAACTAATACTGGAGTTTTATTTCAACTCAATCTAGCCTGTGTAATAAATTCTTTTCAATTCATATAAGGCATATTAATATCAAGAATTATGACATCATAATTAGAATTTGAAATTTTTTTTATTCATTCAATTCAATCTTTAGCTTCCTCAGATAAGATAAAATTTAATTTTAAATATTTTAAAATATTTTCTCTAAGTTTAAAATTGTCTTCAATTATTAAAACTTTCATATATTAAAAATTTATAAAAATATTAAATTTTACTTAAGTATAAAAAAATTGTTTGTAGATATATTTAAATTAGATTGATTGACTCCGCCAGCTGGCGGATAGTCTAATCTAAAAGGTTTTTGAAAAGTAAAAAACCGAAACCTGTTCGTCAGCTGACGAAATCAATTTTTATTAGGCATATATAATATTTTTTTTGTTTAAATTTAGTTTAAATTATTATACAAAAATACAATTTATTTTCTAATTTTTTTTAAATTAGATAAGTTTTAACTATTACAATACTTTCAATTTTTACTATTATTTTAATTTGGGTATATACCATTTTCAATAAGCGTAAATATCTGATTTTTATTTAAAATTTTTTCTAAATCTTTTTTGTCTAAATTTTTTATATTATCAATACTTCAAGCAAGTTTTAAAATTTTTTTTCTTGCATTAGGACCAAATCATGGAAGTTCTTCTAAAATATTTTTTTTCATTGCATTAGTTCTTGTTTTTATATGAAAAGAAATTGCAAATCTATGAGCCTCATCTCTTATTTTTTGAATCAACATTAATTCAGACGATCATTTTTCAAATATAATTGGAGACATTTTTTTTGGAATAAAAATTTCTTCTTCTTTTTTTGCAATCGAACAAATATTGAAATTAAATTTTCATTTTTCTTTATCATTAGAAGAAAATTTAAAAGCTTCATTTATTCAATCAATAGCAGAGGTTAGCTGTCATTTTCATCAATCTATAATAAATAAATCTGGAAAATTTGATTTTTCAATTGCCTCAAGAGTGCGTCTATAGATAACTTCTTTTATACTTTTAAAATCATCTATTTCTCAATTAGAGACAGAATTTATTTTATATTTTCGATATTTTGAATTAATATTTTTTCAATCAATAATTACACTTTTTGATGCAACTGTAAAATTACCAGATGTATG
>CAYRGR010000109.1:0-3969 GCA_964423755.1 uncultured Candidatus Peribacteria bacterium | reverse complement strand
ATGAGCAAAATAGATGTTTTAAAGGAAGAAATATATAAGTGAGATAATGCACAAAATATTTGTGATCTTATTATAATTTCTGCAAATGAGATATGAAGTTCCGATATACATATAGAGCCTCTTTCTAATGTTGTAAGAATACGTTTTCGTGTAGATTGAGTGTTAAAAGAAATTTTAGAATATCAGACATTTATACATCCGCAAATTGTAGCAAGATTTAAAATTTTATCTAATTTAAAAATAGATGAGTCTAGAATGCCACAAGATTGAAGGATATCTATTACTATAGATTGAAAATCTTTGGATTTAAGAATATCTACTTTACCTACTGTTAATTGAGAAAAAGTTGTAATGCGTATAGTTGATAAAAGTAAAAAAATTCCAGATTTAAAAGATTTATGAATAGAATGATGTAATAATGAGATTTTAACTAGAGCAATTTCTATGCCAAATTGAATTATTCTTACATCTTGACCAACTTGAAGTGGTAAATCTACAACTTTATATTCTTGTTTAACTTATTTAAATTCTTCAGAAGTAAATATAATGACATTGGAGGATCCAGTAGAAAATAGTATTAATGGAATTAATCAAAGTCAAATATTTCCTGACATATGATATTCTTTTGCATCTTGACTTAGGACTGCTTTGAGACAAGATCCAGATATAATAATGGTATGAGAAATAAGAGATAAAGAGACAATTAATATTGCAATAGAAGCTTCTTTAACATGACATTTGGTACTTTCTACTATACATACAAATTCTGCAGCAGAAACAATAACAAGAATACTTAATTTTTGAATACATGCTTTTTTATTACCAGCTTCTATTAATGTTATAATAGCCCAAAGACTTGTAAGAAAACTTTGTAATGAATGTAAAAAAGAAATTTATTTAGAAAATTTAGACATTAGAATGCAAGAAAATATAAAAAAGGCCCTTACTCGTACAAATAAAGATGAATTAAAAAATAGAATATGAATTGATAAATTAAAAAATCTTGTATTTTTTGAACCAATTTGATGTGAAAAATGTAGTCATACTTGATATTCTTGAAGAGTTTGAATTTATGAAATTATGGAGATTACAAAAAAAATAAAAGAACTTATTTTAACTTGAGCAAGTTCTGTAATGATTAATGATATTGCAATAGATGAATGAATGATATCTTTGGAACAAGATTGAATTATTAAAGCATTAAATTGATTAACTTCTTTAGAAGAAATATATTCAGCAGTTAAATAATTTATATTTTAATTTAAATTTTATTATGAGCATAAATGATAGAAATGATAACATAAGTCATTTAATTCTTGATTCTAAGAAATTTGATGAAGTATCTAAAAAATGAGAATGATTTAGTATTACAAAAATAGATGAATGGCTTATTTCTAAACAAAAAATAAACATTAAATGAAAGGTTATTTTTTTTCGTCTTTTGTCTACAATGGTAAATGCTTGAATATCAATATTAAAGGCAATGACAATTTTACAAAAACAAGAAAAAAATCCTGTATTAAATAAATTATATGTTAAAATTATTGATTGAATAAAAAGTGGTAAAAATTTAAGTACTTCTCTTCGTGAATATGGTAATAATTTTTCTGATTCTGAATGTTCTATGATAGAATCTTGAGAAAAAACTTGAAAATTAAATACTTCTTTAATACAGCTTGCAGATCAAGTAGAAAGAATAGCAAATATTTCCAATAAATTTAAATCAGCATTAATGTATCCAATTGCTATTATTATAGTTATGATAGGTGCTGTATGAGTACTTATGACAGTTGTTGTACCAAAAATAGTTGAAATTTTTTGAGATAAAAGCAAATTGCCTATGATGACTCAAGTTTTAATAAAAATAAGTGATTTTTTTATAAATTATGGTTTATATATTATTGTTGTGTTTATTTGATTTATAATATTTGTATTTTTTTGGAAACAAACTTCATATTGAAAATATAAATTTGATGCTATTATGTTAAAATTGCCTATTTTTTGAATGATAAATAAAAAAGTAGTATTATCAAAATTTGCAAGAGCTTTATCAAATCTTTTATCTAGTTGAATATCTATAGTAGAATCTTTAAGAATTGTTTCTGATATTGTGTGAAATGAAGTTTATAAGCAAAGAGTTTTGCTTTTAAGAGAAGATGTTAAAAAATGAATTAAAATTTGAGAGAGTCTAGAAGATGATATACTTTTTCCAGAAATGTTAGTACAAATGATAAAAGTATGAGAAGAGACAGCAAAACTTGACAGTATTATTTTAAAACTTGCAGATTTTTATGATGACGAAGTTACAGATACTATAAATAATATACAAAAACTTTTAGAACCAGTAATTATAGTAACAATGGCAGTAGTTGTTTGATTTGTAGCAATTTGAGTTTTGACACCAATTATGAATATGGCAGATACTATTACAGAACAATAATTATAATTTAATTTTAATATTATGTCATCTAAAAATCCAGAATCACAAAATAAATCAAAAGAAGTTAGTTTTTTTGAAACATCAGATTCTGTTGTAGAAAGTTTGGTTAAAAATAATCCAGAAAATGATTCTACAATTCGTAGGAATTTGAGTGAATTATGAATTTGAAATTTAGAAAAAGCTGATCCTCAAAATATTAATGAAGCAATAAAAACAAGATTAGATACAGAAGTTAATAAAATTTGAAAGTGACACAATCTTGCTGATGTAAACAATTTAAAAAATGAATTTTTAAATAATATTACAAAAATAGATAATAAAGAAGAAAAATTAAAAGCGTATTGTGATTTTTTGGAATGATTAAAGGATGATGTATGAGCAGTAGTAAAATCTCAATATATACAAAATAAAGATTATCAAAAAAATCAACAAATAGAACAAAAACAAAATCAAGAAAATCAATCTTTTTTTGAAAAATGAAATAAATTAAGATCAAACATTCAAGAACATCTAGATAGTCTAAAGAAAAAAAATATAAAAGAGTATAATACATTATCTTCTAGAGATTGTATAGATACTCTTAGTAAAAATGATAGCTTTAATGAAAAATATTGTATTGATTATAATGTTGATTTAAATAAATACGAATGAGAATGAAATGTTTTTTTTATTGATAACTTAAAAAAACATGAAATTTGAAAAATAAATTTTCAAGAAAGTACTTTTAATCCAAATAATCCAAACGGTTGATCACAAAAAACAAAATTTCATAATGCAGATAGCTTACAAAAAGCTATAGAAGAAACAATGGAATTTAATGCATAAAATTTTTACAAAATTTTTTTAAAAAAAACCGATATAAAAATCGGTTTTTTTATTTTACATAATGAAAAAAAATAATAAAATAATAAAAATTTTTTATTTAATTATTTTAATATGAAAAAAATATATATATTTTTAAGTTTGATTTTTTGTGTGTTTATTTTGGTATGATGTTTTGGTGATAATGATAAAGATTTATCTTTTTACAAGAATCTTTGGCAAGATACATTTAAAAATTATCAAAATAGTGTTACAAAAATAAATAAAAAATGAGTTTTTGATTTTGAATTTGGTGTAAGTGTATTATGAGATGATAGCGAAATTGATAAATTTTTAAATTTTAATTTAGAAAAGAAATTTTCAAGTTTATGAATTAAAATTTTTTGAGAACATGATTTAGAAAATCTTGAAAATCCTAATATTAATGCTACTATTAAAGCTTTTTTTAATAAAAGTACTTTTTGATTATGAGATATAGATATTAATTTAAATATTAATTGAAATTGAGATATAGAATATATTATTAATAATATTAATGATGATATTTTGAAAATATTACAAATAAGCAAAGAAAATATTGATGCATTAGAATTATTATACAAAGAAAATAAATGAAAAAAAATTACTACTAGTGCTAATGCTAATTTAATAAAAGAAATTTTTGATACTATTCAAGAAAAAAGTAAAGATTCTCCTTTGTATAAAAA
>CAYRGR010000108.1:0-4020 GCA_964423755.1 uncultured Candidatus Peribacteria bacterium | reverse complement strand
CAACTCTAGTAAGTCATTGTGTAATATCTCATCATTCTTTTGCTACTCAACCAGAATGGAAAGTACGCATTGTAAGCTGTGTACCTGGCTCTCAAATTGATTGAGCTGCTATAATTCAGACTGGTGTTCAAATTTGAACTAATGCATTATAACCTAAATCTAATCAATAACATTTTTGGCAAATTCATCATTCTGATTCACAAGTAAAAATAGTCCTAATACAAACAGATTCTATATTATTTTCTTGAATTAATTTAATTAATTCCTTATTTATTAATGTTCATTCTGGTATTAAAATTTGTTTTCATTTTAAAACATCTTTTGCTAAAATTTTACCAAAAATTTTTTCTTCAAAAGATTCTTTTAAGAATATTTGATGATTACTTTTGTTTATTTCTTCATAATTTAATGTATGACAATCTTCTTCCTTAATTAACATGTTTTGGGCTGTATCTACTAATTTTCTAGTCAAATATCATGATTGTGCAGTTTTTAAGGCAGTATCAGATTTTCATTTTCTTCATGAATGCGTATTAATAAAATATTCTAATACTGAAAGTCATTCTTTAAAATTTCATGTAATTGGTAATTCTATAGTTTTACCTGATGGACTGGCAACAAGTCATTTTATTCAACATAATTGAGTTACATTTCACCAACTTCAACGTGCTCAAGAATGTACTAAATAATAAATATGATTGTTTTTATCAAAATAATTAGGCATATTCTTTTCTATCACATTTTTTATTTGACTCCATATTTTAATTGATTGTTCATATCTTTCTTTTTCTGTTAAATATCAATTCCAGAATCTTTTTTGTATTCATTTAATTTTTTCTTCTCATTCTTTTATTAATTCTTGTTTATTTGGAGGAACTATCATATCTTCTTTTGATATAGATGATCAACTAATTGTAGCATATTTAAATCATAAATCTTTGATACTATCAGTAAGAAAAGCTGTTTTTTCACTACCAAATAAATCAAAATTTCTAGCTAAAATCTTTTTAATTCAAGATTTTGTTAATGTTTCATTTATAAATCATAATTCCTGTGGTAAAATACTATTAAAAATTAATCTTCAATAAGTTGTTTTTATAATTTCATGATTTAAACGATAATTTATAGGAGTATTTAATTTAATAGTATTAGATTCATAAGCTGGCATCGTATCTTCAATAGAAGCAAAAGAATATTTTATTTCTTCATCTTCATTAATTCTAGTTAAATAATAACAACCTAAAACCATATCTTTATCTGGAGTAATTATTGGTTCTCCATTTGAAGGATTTAACATATTTTTTGATGTAATCATAAGTTCTTCTGCTTCTTTTTGTGCCTCAACTGTAAGAGGTAAATGAACTGCCATTTGATCTCAATCAAAATCCGCATTAAAAGCAGTACAACAAAGTGGATGTAATTGAATTGCTTTTCATTCTACTAATACTGGTTTAAATGCTTGAATACCTAATCTATGTAATGTTGGAGCACGATTTAAAAGAACATGTTTCCCTTCTATAACTTCATCCAAGGCATCCCAAACAACTTTTCATTTTTCTTCTATAATCTTTTCAGCATGTTTTACGTTATATGCAATTTCCTTTTCTATTAATTTTCATATAATAAATGGTTTAAATAAAGTTAATGCTATAATTTTTGGTAATCAACATTGATTCATTTTTAATTTTGGTCAAACCACTATTACAGATCTTCATGAATAATCAACTCTTTTTCATAAAAGATTTTGTCTAAATCTACCTTGTTTTCATTTTAAAATTTCAGCTAATGATTTTAATTTTTTCTTTGTAGCTATAGTATAACCAGATCTATTACTACGAACATCTCAACTAATTAACATATCTATAGCTTCTTGTAACATTCTTTTTTCATTTTTTAAAATTACATCTGGTGCTCATAATTCTATAAGTTTTCTAAGTCTGTTATTTCTATTTATAACTCTTCTATAAAGATCATTAAGATCACTAGATGCATAACGTCATCAATCCAATTGAATCATTGGTCTTAAATCTGGAGGCAAAATTTGTAATGCTTCTAATATAAAATTTTCTGGTTTTTGTTCTGATTTAAATAAATTAGATGCTAATTTTAATTTTTGTAATATCTTTTTTTGTTTAGATTTAGGAGATATTTTAAGTTCTTTTTGATTTTCTACTATAAATTTTTTCAAATCAATTCTTTCTAATAAAATTTTTATATTTTCTGCTCATGTTCATCATTTAAATACATGAGGAAACTTATCATACAAAACCCTATAATCAAGTTCTCAAATAACTGTACCAACTTTTAATTCTTTTAATAAATTTTTTAATTTATTATATTCATTATCTAAATATTCTAATTGTTTAGAACAATCAAAATCTAATTCTTGAAACATTTTTTTTGTAATTTCTTTTGATTCAAGTTTTAATTTTGCCTCATTAATTGTTTGTTGTAATTTCTTTTGTAAATCAACTTTAGATGTTTTATATAAAGAGTCTAAATCTTTTAATGCTTCATTTTTTTTATCATCATAAACATCTGTAATAACATAAGATGCAAAATAAATAATTTGTTCCAATTTTTTAACAGAAATATCAAGCAATAATCAAATACGAGAAGGTACAGATTTAAGGTACCATATATGAGCAATTGGCGCTGCTAATTCTATATGTCAAGATCTTTGTCTACGAACTTGAGAAGTAGTAACTTCTACTCAACATCTTTCACAAACTATTCATTTATAGCGAATTCTTTTATATTTACCACAAGCACATTCATAATTTTTACGAGGTCAAAATATTTGTTCACAAAAAAGTCATCATCTTTCTGGTCTTTGTGTCCTATAATTTATAGTTTCAGAAATTAAAACTTCTCAATAAGACAAGTTTCTTATATGCTCCTTTGAAGCTATTCATAAAGATATTCAGGCAAGATTATCTAAATTTTTTCATTGAGTCACATCTTTTTTTCAAGCAAATTTAGATATTTGAGAATAATCTGTAATTTTATCATTTAAAAAATTTTCAAAATTTTTATCTTTAAACATTTTTATAATAATTAAGAAATAATAATTGAGAAATAAATAATTAATACACTAATTATAGGAATCTTCTATATTTAAATTTTCATCAAAAAATGTGTCTCATTTAGGTCATTCTGAGATTGTAGAATCAATATCAATATCATATTGTCATTCTAGTTTCTCAAGTTCTTTATATTTTGTAATCATTTTATCACTAGCCTCATCAAGTTCTTCTTTGTTTAATAAATCTAAATTTAAGTTTAATGCTTGTAATTCTCTTAATAATACATTAAATGATTCTGGAATATTTGGTCTTTTGATCTTTTTTCATTTTACGATTGCTTCATAAGTCTGTGTTCTTCATGTAATATCATCTGATTTAATAGTAATCATTTCTTGTAAAATATTTGCTGCTCAATATCATTCTAATGCCCAAACTTCCATTTCTCAAAATCTTTGACCTCAATTTTGAGCTTTTCATCAAAGTGGTTGTTGAGTAACCATAGAATATGGTCAAACAGATCTTGCATGAATTTTATCTTCTACTAAATGATGTAATTTTAACATATATTTAACTCATACCATTGTTTTTTCTTTAAATGGTTCTCAAGTTTTTCAATCAAATAATTGGACTTTACCATCATTAGGAATTCATGCTTTTTTCATAAATTCTCAAATTTTTTCTAAACTTATTCAATTTAAAATTGGACTAGCAACTTTAATATTTAATTTTTTAGCAGCTATTCAAAGATGTGCTTCTAAAATTTGACCAATATTCATACGAGAAATAACTCATAGTGGATTTAAAATTATATCTATTGGTGTACCATCTTCAGTAAAAGGCATATCTTCGACAGGAGCTATTCTAGAAACAATTCATTTATTACCATGTCTTCAGGCCATTTTATCTCAAACTTCAATTTTTCTTGTTTTTCAAATAAATACTTTAACTTGTTTAAAAACTCATGTAGGTAAATTATCTCATTCTTCTCTTTTTA
>CAYRGR010000107.1:0-4107 GCA_964423755.1 uncultured Candidatus Peribacteria bacterium | reverse complement strand
CAGTGCCTTATCTGTACGGGGATGATAAAATATTGTTTGTTTCATATTAAAAATAATTAGAGGATAATTTATTACTACTATTAGCTATTAGCTATTAGCTTTATTATATATGTTGTTTTTAATCTATACATAAATGTGGTTCAATTTGAAACAGGACGATATAAAAATGTATAATTTTTTACTTGCATAAATTAAAATTAGAAATAAAATTAATTATAATCTAACCTAATATAGATTATTATACATATTTTTTTAAATTAAAAAACTTTTTTACTTAATAAAATTTTTAAATATGGAATCTAGAAAAATATTTTTTATATTAATTATAATTTTTTCATTTTTTACATCAATTTTTTGAAGTTTAATATTTAACAATTATTTTTTAAATAAAAATAATATTATTGATAATGTAGAGATAAAAAATGTAGATTTATCAAAAGATAAACATTTAAATTGATTAAAAGATATTGAAACAAGCGTAAAAAATATTGTAAAAAACGTAAGTCCTGCTGTAGTTAGTATTATAATTTCAAAAGATGTACAAATCTACAAAACCGATCCTTTTTGATTTTTTTATGAACCTTCTTGAATTATAAATAAAAAAGTTTGATGATGAAGCTGATTTTTTATCACAAAAAATTGATTAATTATAACTAACAAACACGTAATTGATAATCCAGATGCAAATTATACAATTATAACTTCAAATAATGAAGAATATAATTGAAAAATTATAGCCTTAGATCCATTTACAGATTTGGCAATTTTAAAAGCATATGCCAAAGATTGAAAAGAAATTCAAAATAATATTAATGTTGATTTTATAGAAAATGAATCTCAAATAGAAGTTTGAAATTTTGCAATTGCTATATGAAATGCTTTATCAGAATTTCAAAATACTGTTACTTTTGGTATTATTTCTTGACTTTGACGTAATATAGAAGCAATAAATCAATATTGATCTTCAAGCGAACAACTTTCCTGACTTATACAAACAGATGCTCCTATAAATCCAGGCAACAGTTGATGACCTTTGGTTAATTTAAATTGAAAAGTTATTTGAATTAATACAGCTATAGCATCTTGAGCAAATTGAGTTGGTTTTGCTATACCTATTGCTATAAATGATATAAAACATATTATTAAATCTTTAGATAAATATTGAAAAATTATCAGATCTTTTTTATGAATTAAATATGTTCCTATAGATAAAAATATAGCTAAATCTTTAAATTTATCGTATAATTATTGAAATTTTATTTTAAAAGAAAATTGAAGTATTATATCATGATCTCCAGCAGAAAAGGCATGATTGAAACCATGAGATTTATTACTTGAAGTAGACTGAAAAATTTTAAATAATTCTTACACCATAAAAGATTCTATAAAAAATAAATTTCCTGGTGAAAAAATTGTTTTAAAAGTTTTAAAATCTTCAAATTGAAGCGAAGAATATGTGGATTTAATTTTATGAGAATTTTTGTAATTTATAATTAAATTTGCTTTATTAATCAAATAAGATAAACTATATTTAAACTTGATATAAGAATTGGTTTTAGTCTTTTCTTTATAAACAAAAACTTATAAATTAGACCATATCTTATTTTTGTTAGACCTTTGATAAATCTTTCTTAGGTGTAATAATTTTTATTTTCGGTTAATATACTATTTGTTAGCCATAAGCTATTATTTTATGGAATTACCACAAAAAGTAAGATGAATGCAAGATATATTTTGAGAATATCAAAGATATTTTACTTTTATAAAAAAAGTTGCTCGTCATGAATTTCGTAAAAATTGATTTACTCGTATTTCCACTCCAATTTTAGAAAAAGCCGAATTAATTAAAAAATGAGCTTGAGAATTTAGCGATATAGTATCAAAAGAGCTGTATTCTTTTTTAGATAGAAAAGAAAGAGAATTAGTCTTAAAACCAGAATCAACTCCTTGAGTAATGAGAGCTTATATAGAAAATTTTTTGGAAGATCCTCAGCCTGTATATTTATATTATATAGAACCTCATTTTAGATATGATAGACCGCAAAAATGACGTTATCGTCAACATCATCAAATTTGAGCAGAAATAATTTGAGAAGTAGATCCAGTTATTGATGCTAAATCAATCTTTATTTGAAAAAATATTTTAGATACTATATGATTAAAAGATAAATATATTATTAAAATTAATTCTATTTGAATTTTAAAAGAAAGAGAAAAATACATGGAAGAATTAAAAAATTTTTTTTATGATAAAAAATCTCATTTGGACGAAACAGATTTATCTAGATTAGATAAAAATCCGTTAAGAATTTTGGATAGTAAAAATCCAGACACTCAAGAACTTTTAAAATTTATTCCAAAAATGACAGATTTTTTAAAAAAAGAATCTAAAGAATATTTTAATTTAGTAAAAGAATATCTTGATATTCTTTGAGTAAAATATGTGGAAGATCATACATTAGTAAGATGATTAGATTATTACTGTCATACTGTATGGGAATTTGTAGATGGTACATGAAGAAGTCAGGATAGTCTATGATGATGATGAAGATATGATGAATTATCAAAACTTATTTGATACAAAAATTCTATACCGTGAGTATGATTTTGATTATGAGCAGAAAGATTAATAGAATGAATTATGGATGCATGAGTAAAGCTTATAAATAAAGATAAAATTCATTTATATTTTATTCAATTATGAGATGAGGCAAAAAAAATTCTTTTACCATTAAATGTTGAATCTAGAAATAAATGATTAAATTCATTACTTTCTTTATGAACTCCGTCTTTAAAAGTACAAATGAAAAAGGCTAATAAAATCAATGCTCGTTTTGTTGCAATAGTAGGTATAATAGAAGCAAAAAAATGAATATGCCAACTTAAAGATATGGAATCTTGAACTCAGCTAGAAATTAAAATAAATGAACTTTTAGATTATGTAATTAGTAAAATATGAGAAAAAGAATTAGATTTTTATAATCCAGTAAAAGAATTTGTAATACAAGAAAATTAAGAAATATCTCTAGAGCTTAAATTTAATAAAATTATTTATTCTTTATTTTTAAGAGAATTTATAAATCAAATTAATAACATATTTATCATGTCACCAAATATTAATTTATATATAGAAAATAGAATTCATATTAAAACAATTATAGAAATTTTAGGTAATATAAAAGCATAAATTTTTGAATTACTTGCAAAATTTTCCCAAAAAGATAAATTTTTCATAAAAATAAATACACTATCTATATTAAATATATAAATTTTTTCTATAAAACCTATTATAACACTTATATAAAAAAGAATTAATGCTATAGATAATAAAAATGTAATAATAATTTTTATAATAAAGTTTTTTGGTATATTAATATTAAAAAATCAATTTAAGGGCATTAATATAGATAAAATAAAAATTAAATAAATTGACGAAGAAATTATAAACTTTGCTAAATTTTGATTAATAATTTCTGGAATATATAAATTTGTATTACATGAATTATGTAATAATAAATATTGTAAAATAATAAAAATAAAAATTCAAAATATCATTCAAAAAAATACTTCATATATTTTTGCAATACCAATTATAAGAAAAAGTATAAAAAATATAAGTACAATAAAAATTACATAAATATCATATGTACTTAAATTTAATAATAAGGCTATATTGTTAACACTATCTTCCATTATAAAAAGTAAAAAAATTATAAAATAATATTTTGATCTTTAAACGTAATAGATGGAGTAAATATATTTGAAAAAGTATATACATCATCTCATATTGATAAAATATTTTCAAATAAATTTTTTATATTTCAATTAATGCTTATACTTCTAATAAAATTTCATATTTTTCAATTATTTATTTCAAATCATTCTCATTCAAAGGCAAATTTTCAAGTAATATTATCTATAGTATGTAATCATTTTAATTCTGTAAATAAAAATTTTGAATCTTTAAGATAGTTTTTTTCAAATTTTCAGCTAATTTCAATATTAGAATAAGTAGAATTTCAAGTGTTTTTTAATTTTAATATTTTAGCATTTTTTGAATCTAAAAAGATATTTTTTAAATATCATTTATCTATTAAACATAATTTA
>CAYRGR010000106.1:0-4159 GCA_964423755.1 uncultured Candidatus Peribacteria bacterium | reverse complement strand
TATCAAAATTTTTGTATTGATTTTCAAAATCATAATCAAAAAAATCATCAACTTCATATTGCAATTAATCATTGCTCAGTTTGAAAATTTATTGTTTTGTTTTGAATAGAAGTTTTGTTGTCTGATAAAAAATTATCAAATCTTTCTGCTATATAAGTAAATCAACCATTTTTATTTACTTGATCTTGTTTTCATATTCAATAAATTAAGAGCGTAAATAGAGAACAAAATATAAATAAAAATAAAATATGTTTTATATTTCATCATGCTACAAAAAACATTATAATAGAAATTGGTACTATTATTAATATAGTACCAAAATCTGGTTGTAATATTAATAATATTGTTATTAAAAATAATATTACTAAAAATGAGAGAAATCAATTTTTGAAATCTCATATTTCTATTTTTTTTCTTTTAAAGAAATATGCAAGATAAATAATAAGTGCTAATTTTAAAAATTCTGCTGGTTGTAAAGAAAAGGGTAAAAATGGTATACTAATCCATCATTTTGCTCAATTATATGTTACTCAAATAAATAATACAATTATAAGAAATAAGATTGCTCAGCCAAAAATATATTTTGCGTATTTTTCAAAAATTTTGTAAGGAATTTTAATTATAAAAGCAAAAACTATAAAAGAAATTATTACGTGACCAATATTTCTAATTAAATAAAAATAGTTGTTTGGTTCTGATAATTTTTGTGATGCAACCATTAATGAAGTAACTTTAAAAGAAGGATAAACACTCACAGAACTAATCATAATCATTCAAAAAATAATTAAAGAAAAAATTATAAAAAATAATGTGTAGTCTATATTTCTATCTTGCATGATTTTAATATAATAAAGTTAATATATGAGGGTTTAAAATAAATATAAGTTTAGAGATTAATTCAATTCAAAAAAATATAATAACAGGAGTAAAGTCTATCATTCAAATAGTAGTAGGTATATATTTTTTAATAAAATTATACATTGGATAAGTAATATTTTTTATGAATGCAAAATTAATTTTAATATTAATTATTTGCAACCATGAAGATATTACATCAATAATAACTATCCATTGTAATAAGCTTAAAAAAATAAGTAAAGTTAAACAAATATAATCTAAAATCATAATAATAAATTAGGTTTTTTAATTTTTAAAATAAGTCATGTCCCATAAAGGTACATGCAAGTATTCACTTAATTGTTTTGCATCTTTTTTTAGATTAATAAGATCACCATGATCTATAACATTTATTCTAGTATAATCTTTCATTACCAAATTTAACTCATAACTATAAAAAGGATTTTTGTTGTTTATAAATTCATCGATTATTTGTATGGCATAAACATTTTTTAAAAAAACACTATTTTCATCATTCATATGATTCATAAATCAAAAATCTTTTATATTTTTTTTATAATAATATCCTAATTGTTTATCAAAAACCAAAAGTTTTAAATTATATAATTTATATAGTCATATTAATATCAAAAATACAGAAAGTAAAATTGTTATATAATTTCCTTTTTCAATTAAAATATTAATATTTTTATTAATAATAAAAGAAAAGTATATGTCATTATAAGGAAAATAAATTAATCATAATATTATTAACATCATAGGAGCTATTTTTTTTATAAAAGAAGGTTCAAAAATTAATTTTCATAGATCTTTTTCTTGAAGGATATAGTTACGATAAGGTACTCATCATTTTTTTAGAGGAGTCCATTCAATTTTTTGAGCAACAGGATCTTTTGTGAATTCTATTAATTCTTGAACAGCTTTTGAAGAATCAAAAGAGTTACTATTTGGGCCTATTTCTTCTCAATCCATCTTTACAGAACTTTCTTCTATTTGATTATATTGAAAATTATCTTTATTAATGATAGTTTTTGTAGTTTCGTTTATATCAAAATTTTCATTAATATTAAAATCTTTATTAAGAAGAATCTTGAGTGTTTTAAAACTTTCTTTTATAGAATCGAACATATTTTTACTGTTAATGAATTAAAATAAGCATAAAGTATTTTAAATTGTCCTAAGTAAAATATTATCTCATTCTAAATCTTTAATTATTTTATTTTGTATTTCTAGGGCAATTACATCGGTAATGGTTTTTTCGTGATCTTGTAATAAAATGGAGAAAGTTATAGATTTTTTGTTTTCTCAAATTTTTACTGTATCTCTATAGATATCTAAAACAGTAATATTTCTTATTAAATCTGAATTTTTTTTAATTTTGTTTATAACAAAATTAACAGGAATTTTTTCATCAAATACAAAATTTAACTCTCTATTTATTCATGGAAATTTTGAAATTTCTTTAAATGTATTTCTGGCGTCATTTAAATATAAAGAATATAACAATTCATAATCTATATCAAAAATAATAATTTTATCATTAAGTTCAAAATTATTTGCTACTATAGGATTTATAAATCAGAAATTTATTAAAATCTTATTATTTACAATAAAACTTCAAGATTTATTTGGGTGTAAATATGTAATTTTATTGTTTTCATTTTGAATAATTTCAAAATTAATTCATGGAATTACAGATTTTATAAATCAATCTAAATATGATTTTATTTCTTCAATATTTTCATTAACACTTACTCATGCTATAGATAATTTTTCTTCAAAATCATTCTCCTTTTTTTTATTAAAAATTTTTCATATTTCAAAAAGTGAAAATTTATTTTCAAACTGAATATTATTTTTTATATTTAATAATAAATTTGGTATCAAACTTCGTCTCATTATATTGAGTTCTTCATTAAAAGCATTTGTAATTTTAATAATATTTTGATCATCATTTATTCAAATTTTTTTATCTAAATTTAATGATGAAAATGAATAATTATATACTTCAAAAAAGTGATTTGATGAAAAATAAGAATTTATTTTATTTTTTAATTCTATATTTTTATTTTTGTTAATAATAGAAAAATCTCAATTTAAAGGGGTTTCTGGAATTTTATTATATGAATAAATTCTTCAAACTTCTTCTACGATATCTTCTTTAATAGAAATATCTTTTGTAGATCTCCAAGAAGGAACTTTTATTACAAAATTTTCATTTTTGTTTTCAAATTCAAATCAAAGCTTGTTTAAAATTCTTTTTATTTCTTCTAATGGGATTTTTGTTCATAATTTATTTTCAATAAAATCTGAATTTATATTAATAAATATAGTATTTACTTTTTTATAATCAATAAATTCAAAATATCATTTTTTGTTTCAATTTTTTCATAAAAATTCTAAAATATCCAAAAATCTTTGTAATGCACTAAGTGTAAGAAGTGGATCTAATGATTTTTCGTATCTAGTAGAAGAATCTGTACGAACTCATAATCTTTTAGAAGTAATACGAATATTTACAGGATCAAAACAAGCAGACTCTACATAAATATTTTTTGTTGTTTCGCTAATTGCTGATTCTACTCATCATATTATACCAGCTATTGCTAAAACTTTTTTATCATCTGCAATTACAAGATCAGAATTTGATAAGATATAATTTTGTCAATCCAATGCTAATATTTGTTCTCAATTTTTGGCTAGTCTTACCGTAATATTTCAGTCTATTTTATCTGCATCAAAAGCGTGCATTGGTTGACCTAACTCAGTCATTATATAATTTGTAATATCTACAATATCAAATTTTGGATTTAATCATGCTTTTTTTAACATAAATGCAATTCAAAATGGAGAATATCATGTGGTAATGTTATCAATTTTTAAAAGATTATAAGCAAAAACTTTATCCGAATCTATATTTACTTTTAAAGATCATTCTTGTTTTAAATTAAGATTATAGACATAATTGTTAAAATCTAAATTAAATATTGTACTAAATTCACGAGCATTTCATAATACACTAAATAAGTCTGGACGATTTGTAATAAATTTATTATCAATCTCAAAAACAACATCTTTTAAGCTGTATTCATATTTTTTTCAATTTAATCAAGGAATATCTATTTTAAGATCAAAAAATGGTTTTCAAATATTTTGTTCTAAAACTTCTTTATCAAAATAATTTTCTAATTGCATAATTCAAGAAGCTCTTTCTTCTTGCAATCATAACTCATCTTCAGAACATATCATACCATTACTTTCTATTCATCTAATTTCAGTATGTTTTATTTCAAAATTTTCT
>CAYRGR010000105.1:0-4221 GCA_964423755.1 uncultured Candidatus Peribacteria bacterium | reverse complement strand
TGCTTGTTGAGTAGATGATATAGCAGCGGAAGGAGTGGTAGTTTGAGCAGGTTCCTTAAACATTAAACAAAGATGGTTTCTATTTCAAAATAATCTAAAAAATGATAAATCATTCTCAAGAGTTAATGGATCTCAAGCTAAATTTTTTAATCCAGCTTTAAAATTATTAAATTTTTTCTGATTTTCAGGTTTAATTAAATCTTGTATTAATTTAGCATAAGCATCAAGAACCGAAATAATTTCACTTTTTTTATTATTTTCTCATAAAATTTTAGAAGCTTTTTCTTTATAAGAATTTGTTTGAAAGTCTGACCATTTTATAGCACTTAATTTAGTTGCAATGTGATTATCTATAATGCTTCATTCTATTAATTTAGTATAATTAATATTTTCTGTTTCTGCTGCTTTTGTCTGACTTTCAGCAGCCGCAGTAGCAGTAGCAGTAGTTTCAGGTGTTTCTGTAGTTAATTTATTTAATTTTTCAAAAAATGAAGCTTTTGGTTTTTTGCTTTCAAAATCACTATCTTTTATATCAAGGCTTTTATAGTTATTATTTAATGCTTTCATTTTTGGATCAGTACTTCATCAATTAATTAATTTAATCCAAAAATCATTTTCTGTGTATTCAATTCAAGCTTTTTTACACATTCCATAAAATGTTTTTAATTGTGAATATTTAACCGAAGTTAAATCTTTATCTTTTAAAAGATCTATATTATTATTTTTTGCTTCTTGAAATGCTCCTTTTTCATTATAAAATCCTCAAAATCATTTTAAAAATTTTGTTGCTGTTGCCATTTTTAATTCTTCTCAAATTCATTCTTGAGCTTCTTCTTTATTCTTGTATCACAAAAATATGGCTATTAAGTCTCATAAAAGAGGTATTCCTAATAATATATCTAATCATTTTGTTAGAATTGTGCTTTGCATTCATGAATAATTTGCAATTTTTTCAATAATATTTTCTTTAAAATCTTTAAGTCATTCTAATTTTTTTTCTAATTCTCTTATATTAGAATTATTTTTAGTTAAATATTCAACTAATTTTTCAGGTTCCATTTCTTTTATAGTACTAACATCATCTCATTCTTTATATTTTTCTATAGCTTCAGGATTAGATAAAAATCAATTAATTTTAGTTAAGTCATTTTTATTTTTATTTAATAAAGATATTAAAGGAGTAAGACTTGTGTCTAAAATTGTAGTAAATCTTTCTAAATCAGAATAATCTTTAGCATCTTTTTTTCATCACGTCAATTTTCATGACATCAAATCTCATAGCAAATCTATTAATCATTTTGCAACTCAATTTACAAAGTTTCCTACTCAAGCAAAAGCTTCTTCTAATACTCAAGAATTAATTATACTACAAGCTATTCAAATATGAATATTTTGTTTTTGATCATGTGTTAAAGAAGGAAAAGCTTTAAGTTTTTCATCTATTCCTGCTCCAATAACCGCTGCCATTTGTTTTACTTTTTCATCTTTAGTTCATATTATTAATGTATCTAAAGATGGTTGTTTTTTTTGATTATTCTCATCTATTACATTATCTTTTATGAGCTTACTTATCATTATTTCATCAATTTTATTATAATTATTATCATCAATAGCTTGCTGTAATTCATTTAATTTAGATTGACTAATAGAAAAAACCTCATTTTCTAAGGTTGAATATTTTTGTTTTAAATGTTTTAAGACTTCAGGTTTTTTAGATGTGATTTCATCTAATTTATCATTATTAGCATCTACTTTAATAGAAACTTTATGATACGTTTCCGGTGTTGTTGAAGGACTATCAACTGGACTTACTGGTCTTGATTCTGGTCCTATTCCTCACATATTTTTTTAGACAAAAAATAAAATACATTAAAAGTATATCATATTTTTAACAATAAAGCAAAAATTTAAAGTTTTTTATTGTATTCTTAATAAGAATTGATTTTCATTTTTTCTTTTTAAAAAAAATTTAAATTAGATTATGTTTTGCTGCCATAAAATTGTTAAATATAAAATAAAAAAAGCCGGTAATTTTCACCAGCCTTTTTTTGTGTGTATTTATTATTTTATTTTAAGAATCATTTTCTATAACGATAGATGATAGAAAAAGATAAAACTAAAGCAAGAGCAATAAGCATATTTTCTTTTGTACCAGTAGCGGTTTTTGCTAAGGCTTCAGTATTTGTGTTTGCACCGGTAGAGCTTTCAGCAGAAGAATTATCAACTGTGCTACTTTCTGGTTCACTTGCACTATTTAAAGATGTATTTTCTTCTGTATTATTATTTGATCCTAAAGATGTTTCAGAAGAAGGTGTTAAAGTATCTTCTGTTTGAAATTCTCTGATTCAATTTATTCATTCTTGAATATTATTTCAATTAATGTCTTTTGCTGTAATTACAGTCAATGTATAACTTGATGATATTTCTAAGGCTACAGATAGTTTTATATTTGCCATTTTAGCATTATTAGTATCTTTAATAACTGATGTTAGAGGAATATCAGAAGAATTACTGTTTTTAGTTATTTTTAATTGAATAGGCTCATCTGATAATTGATTATTAAAATCTACAGTTAAATTTTTATCATTAATAACATTAACATTAGATATAGATAATCATCATGTTGTAGTTTTTGGAGTAGTAGAAGAGTCAGTCGCTATCTTTATTTCATCAGAAACCATATCTGACTCATAATTTTGATCATCCATAATTGATAATGCAAAATAATAATCTGTACCTGGTTTTAGATCTTTTATTTCAATTCATGTTTGAGTTACAGCATCGCTTTCATCTGTATAACTAGCATTAAGCTCTTTTGATTCTGCAACAGAAGTCTCGCTATATTTAATAATATATTTAGAAACTCCATCTACCTTATCCCATTCTAATTTTACAGAATTTGAAGTTTTACTAATTAATTTAGGAGCAGGAGGTATAATAGTTTGAAAAAAAGAATTAGTTTGTCATGTGGCAGTATTAGCATTACTGTCTCATGTGGCTGCAAATATTTGACTTGTAAAGAATAAAGCCAATATAGCAATTGTTATTTGAACATTTCTCATATTGTAAAAATTAAAAAATAAAATTTTGTAATTATTTATTATTAAATATAATTAACATTAACATTATATCAAATTTTAATTAAAAATGCAAATATTTCAAAAAAATAAAATAAAAAATTTTAAAGCCTTTACATTAATTGAGATTTTAGTTGTAATAGCTATAATTTGATTAATGGCTATTTTAAGCTTAAATATTAGTTTTGATTCTCAAACTGATACTCTAAAATTAGATAAGCTTATTAATAGTATAAATTCTCTAATTAATAAAGAATTAATAAATATTCGATCATGAAAATGAATTAAGGTAGGTACAGATATAATAAATCCACAAAAAATTTATATATCTATGAACACAGGATCTATAATTTCTAATTATTATAGTTGAGATACATTAATTTGAACTTGAGATATTATTGAAGCTCCTTTTTATTGAGATGAGTTTTATGAAATAAAAGATTTTAAATATGAAGAAAAAAATAGTGCAGACTCATGAGAAATAACTCCTTTGCCATTAATTATTATTTTAGAAAATAATAATACTATTTATTTTAGTTGATATACAGATAGTGTAAAAATTAATTTTTCTGTATGATATAAAGATCAATTTAAAAAAATATATTTTGACAAAAGAAATTGAATTATAAATATTATAAAATAAATATAATTATATGATTTTAGATTGAAAAAAAATTGTTTGAGATATTTATGAAGATTTGAAAAATAAAATTTCAAAATTTAAAATAAAACCAACTCTTTCTGTTATTTTAGTATGAGATGATTCGGCCAGTATTACTTATGTGAATCAAAAGCAAAAATATGCAAATCTTGTTTGAATTAATTTTGTATTAAATAAATTTCCAAAAAACGTTAGTCAAAATATTTTATTTAAAAAAGTGATTGAATTGAATAATGATAAAAAAATAAATTGATTCATTATTCAATTGCCTTTACCAAATAAAATAGATAGTCAAAAAATTATTGAATCTATTAGTCCAGAGAAGGATGTTGATTCTCTTACAAAAGAGAATGTTGCTAAATTATTTTTTAATCAAAATTGATTTATTCCTTCTACTGTAAAATGAATTGAAAAATTATTAGATTATTATAAAATTAAAGTAAAATGAAAACATGTTGTAGTTATTTGAAAAAGTAATATTGT
>CAYRGR010000104.1:0-4256 GCA_964423755.1 uncultured Candidatus Peribacteria bacterium | reverse complement strand
ACAGCATATTCGTGAGTATAATAAGAGCTATAAAAATGTGGCTTAATAGCCCATTCTATAGAAAGATAATCATCATAAGCGAAATCTGGTCAGTAATACTTTTTAAATAAATTTTCAAATGTTTTATTTAATGTTTCTGTTGTTACTGATTCGTTGTTTCAAATTTTTTCATATACTTGTTTTTCAAAATCTCCATACATAGTAGCTCTCCAATAATTTGTATAAATTAAAAACAAATATCTATCTAGATAAAATAATTTTTCTTTATCGGATTTAGATTCATCTGCAAGTCATCTAAGTATAATTAATTCATTTGCAATTGATGGTATTTCTACAGGATATCATATATTATATAAATTATAAGATTGTTTTTTTCATACAAAATAAGCATTCATAGCATGTCATAATTCATGACCTAAAGTGCTTACATCATCATAAGTATTATTAAAATTTAAAAATACAAATGGATGTAATCAAAATATAAAATAACAAAAAGCTCATCATGATTTATTGTCTTCTTGATATACATCTATCCAATTTGAATTAAAAGCTAAATTTAATCATGACATATATTCTAATCATAATTTACTCAATCATTTAAGTACTATTTGCTTTGCTTCATTGTATGTAAAAGAATTTTTAATATCAGTTTCTATCGGTGTAAATGTATCATAATAATGAGTTTTATCTAATCATAAATAATTTTGTCTGATTTTAAGATATCTATGAAAAACATTAAGATTTTCGCTTGTTACATTAATAAGATTATCATAAATTTCTACTGGTAAATCGTTTTTTTGATATTTTGTCTGTAACACATTTTCATAATTTCTTATTTTAGCATAAGTCGAGCTTTCTTTTAGTTTAGAAACATATAATGCACCAAGCGTATTTTCAAATGATTTATAAGTATTGTAATATTTTTCTGTATAATCTTTCCTAAAATTTCTATCTGGATTATTCCATGAAGAATACATATTAGCATAATTTGTACGAATTTTATTTCAATTTGGATCGATAATTTCAGGATAAATAATATCTGAATCAATTAATTTATTATAAATTGTGCTAAATCAAATATATGAATCTGATAATTGTGCAATTACATCTTCTTTATCTTGAGATAAAATATGTATTTTTTGTTTTTGTATTTTTTTAAACATATCTTTATAATCTTTAAGATCAGGATTATTTATTATCAAATTAAATCTATCATCACTAAAAGCTTTTGTCTCTACTCCAAAAAAAGAAGATGCTTCTTGATATTGTCAATAAATAGAATCAAACCTTTGAGTTAATTCACCCATTTTTGTATCTTTTACATCTATTGATTCTCATAATCAAGAATAAGCATAAAGTTTATCAATATTTTGATTAAATTCATCATTTAATTTTAAATATTCTAAAAGTTTTACATTATCATTTAATTGTCATTTATATTTACTAATTTTTTCTGTTAATTCTTTTGTAAGATTTATAGTATTTTCTATTTCTATATCATTTTTAAATATATCAGTTAATTTCCATTTATATTCATCTCAAACCTCACTTCTTTTTATGATTTTTGAGCTATTTATACTTATATTTTTTATTACTTCCTTAATGATAGTATTTAATTTTTCATTAGTGCTATTTTTTGTAGCATAATTATCTAATTTTTTTATATAAGCATTTCTATAATTTTCTCATTTTTTTTGTATTAATAAATTTATTTTATTTGTTACTTTTATTATTAAGATATTATCTTTATCTGTAATATCATAAGCAAATACTCACGAATATGATAAAAATAAACAAATAATAACTGCAATAATTTTTTTCATAATATTTAAGTTAAAAAATATTATGCAATTATAGTAGTTATTTTTGATAATTCAAAATGTTTTTAATTTAAATAAAAAAACCATTTTATTATCAGGATAATTAAGTAATTCTATGTGAAATTTTAATTATTAAATCCAATTTTCTACAGAATTTATTTAATTTTATTTTTATCTACTACCTTTAAAAATTATTTCAAATGAAAAATCTTAGGATCCTTTAATTTATAAGTATCTTTTCTTTCTAATAATATTTTTAAATTCGTTTTTTATTTTTTCTTTTCTCTTTCTTTCTTTTTCTTTTCTCTTTTTCTCTTTATACATATTGATATCAGCTTCTTTCAACACAACATTAATTGGTCTTACTGATTCTCATTCTAATTTTGTTCTGTAGCTGTATCAAATAGAAGTTTCTATTCATACTAATTTTTCTTTCCCTTTTTTATCTATAGCTTTAATTGAAATTTTACTCAAAGCCTCTTTTATTTTTCTTATACGATCCTCAGCTATTTTTTCTATTTCTTCTTTTTGAGATGAATTTATGATTAATATAGAAATAAATTCGTCTCATCATTTTCTTCAAGAAATATCATCAGGACGAGTATTCTCTTTTAAAATTTTTGCAAATTCTTTTAGTGCCATATCTCATACATCATGTCAATAAGTGTCATTGATTTCTTTAAAAAGATCAAGATCAAACATAATTATAACCACACCATCGTATCATTTAGCTATACGATTTAAATTAGATTTAATAAATCTTGGACTATATAATCAGGTTAAGTCATCTATGTTTGCTTTTCTTTGTAATTCCCCCTTTTCTTTATTATGTCTTGTAATGTCTTGCACATTAAAAATATGATAAAGTACTTTCTGCTTATCATCTTTTACTGCTGTTATATTAATTTGAACAGGAAATTGTGAGCCGTCTTTTTTAATATGTATCGATTCAAAAATATAATGATTTGTTTTGTGCGACCTTTTTATATATTTGGAGATATTTTTCCTTACTTCAGGTGCAAATATATTAGATATAGGAGTTCATTTAATTTCTTCTATAGTATATCAATACATCTTAGCAAATTCTGGGTTCATCATATCTAGTGTTTCATTGTCTTCATCAATAACCATAACACCCCCTTTATAATATTTGAATATTTCTGCCCATTTTTCTAATTCTTTTTCTATTCGTTTTCTTTCAGTAATATCATGTATCACACCTAATAAAAATTTCTTTCCTTGATTATCTATATAACAAGTTTTTTTTGTTACTATAGTTCTTTTTTGAAGACATTCCTCACTTTGATTTTCTATTCCTGTACTAAGTACTTGTCGATCTATTTTTAAAAAATGATTCATTTGATATTCTGGTAAACTCTCGGCAAGTGTTTTTCCAATTATTTCTTCTCTCTTCATTCCTAACATTTTACATAAAGCATCATTTACAAGAACAAATCTAGACTCACTATCTTTTACAAAAACAGGTTCTCCAAGAGTATTTATTATATTATCTAGAAAATGTTTTGTATTATTAAGCTCGTTTTCTATTCGTTTTCTTTCTGTGATATCACGAGTGATAGCAACTATCTCAATAGCTTTTTGATTTTCATCTCGAATATAAGATACAGTACTTTCTAATATTACTATAGAACCATCTTTTTTATATTCTTCTAGTTCTATAATAATACTTCTTTTTGGATCAGCAGTTCAAGAGGCTTCTAGTTGCATTTCTTTCTTAAAAGTCTCATGAAGAAAGTCCAAAGATTTTGGAGTTACTCTTTCTTTTAAACTTTTTCCCATAATTTCTTCAACAGTATATCATTTGATACGAAGAACAGATGGACTAGCAAATGTAAGATTTAAATTCATATCATATACTGTAACAGCATCACCAGTATGATTTGCTATTAATTGATATTTTCTTTCACTTTCAACTAATTCTTTTTTTAACTCATTTTCCTTTTGGCCAGATTTTTTTATACATTCTTCTATTTTTGCAGATATTTCCTTTTTATTTAAAATTTCTCAAATATTTACTCAATTTAATAAAATATTTTCTTGTTCTAATATACTTGAAATATTTTCTTGTTCTAATATACTTTTAACAATATCAACAATACACTTAGTCAACATTTTTGTATGTCCTGAAGGGGGTTTTGTAGTTTCAGGATTGGCAGTTTGTAATTCTGGTTCGGATTGTCAAATTTCTTTAGATTTTCGCATATATATTTTTTTAGTAAAATAAAAATGCTGTTTATATATAAAGCAACAACATTTTTGTTTTTATTTTTTCGGATTTTTCAAAAAATATATATACTATATATAGTGTTTTTTGTATTTTTGTCAAATAAAAACTTTTCGTTTATATAAGAAATTGCATCAAAATCTTTTGACAAATTATAAAAAAATCTTATAAAACATTAAGTTTTTTAACTT
>CAYRGR010000103.1:0-4274 GCA_964423755.1 uncultured Candidatus Peribacteria bacterium | reverse complement strand
TTTACATTTCGTATAAGTAAATAGGCAATCTTCATTTTTCTCGACTTATTTCTTTTGGTTCCCATCATTCAATTTTAAAAACATAAGATATAATTCTAGTTCATTTTTTTAATTCCATTTTAAATTTTTCTTTTAATTTTGGTAATTTGTCTGGCATTCAATATAAATATATAATATTTGCTCAACTTAAATCAACTTTGTATAAATTACTATTTTTAAAACAAACATTATTTTTATAAAAAAATTGTTTTATTTTACAAACAAAAAATAAAGTAAAACACAATTCTATTCATATAGATTTTGCTTTATAATATTTATTTGCAAAAAATACCACTCTTCAATCTCAACATCATAAATCAAAAAGTGTTTCGTTTGGTTTGATTTTTGCTAAATCAAGACCTCTTTTAATATCCTTATTCCTTGTAGGAGCCCATGGCGCAAAAGAAAATCAAGCAATAACAAAAGGAATTAATAATATTAATGCAATTATTTGTAATATTTCCATTTTTAAAAAAATTAAAAAGTTAATTTGAAATTTGTTTTCTCCAAAAATTTAAATCATTAATTTTTTGCCAAGAATCTCTAATTTCTTGTTTTGTTGTTTCTATATTTTCATCCGTAAAATCAACTTCTACAAGAGAATATTTATTATTTTTTCATTCTACAAATTCTATAGCAAGTCAACTTGCTGTATATTTAGATGAAAATGTCTTATCATAATCACATAAAATTTTATAAAATAAAAGCTGACGAAAATATTTTGGATCAGAATTTTGAGTATTTCATTTTATTTCATTTAAAGTTTTAGTTTTTCATGTTTTATAATCAACAAGAACCACATTATGATTTGATTGTAATGCAAATTCTTTATTTAAAAGTTCTATTTTATCAATTTTTCAAGTAATAGGAATACCTTCAAAAACAACATTTTTTGGTCTAAAATCATATTCTAATTCGAGCGGAATAGGAGTATTTATATTAATTTTAAGCCATCATTCTAATCATGATAATGCTTTTTCTTTAATTTTTACATTTTGTTCTGGAGATAAAATCTCTTTTTCTATAAGTCTATTAAATGTATTTTTAAGATATTCAAAATCTGGCCTTACTCATGTTTTTTTAAATTCCAAATAAAAATATTCTAATGTTTTATGATATACTCTTCAAAAAATCGTAAATTCATTATCTTCAAAAGGATATTTAAAAATACTTTCTTTTAAAAATAAATTTGGATCTTCTAAAAACTTATTTAAATCACTTGGTGAAAGCTTATAATTTTGCAAAAATTCTTTTATATATAATTCTTCTTCTTTATCTAAATTTTCTTTTATTTTTGTAATTATACTAAATTCATTTTTTAAGTATTTTTCTGTATCTTTTATAGGAAAATCTTCATATTTAATATTTAATTCTTGTAAAAACTTTGATTGTAATTTTAATTTATCCTGAATACTATAAGGAAAGCTTAAATTTAAATATTTTTTTGCTCTAGTAATCGCAACATAAAAAAGTCTTTTTTCTTCCTCTTCTGAAGTTTCTTTATTTACAGATTCAGATAAGTTGGATCCTACTACTCAAAAAGGTAATTTAATAAGATCTACGACTTTTTTTCATCACCAATTACCTTCATAAAGACTAGGAATAAAAACTGCTTCATATTCTAATCATTTTGATTGATGAGCAGTAAGGATCTGTACTCAAGAAATACTAGCCTTTAAAATATGTCTATTAATTGAAATATTGTATTTTATATAATAATTAATTTTTTTAATAAAACTCTCTAAATCTAAATTTTTATTTCATTCAAACCAAGATTTTACAATATTCAATAAAGTAAAAATATCTTCTAAATCAGTAAAATTACCGTTTTTTTCAATAAATTTTATAAATTCAAATTTTTCTAAAACATTTTTAAAAAAACTATAAAAATTAATTCATAATGATTTTTGAACTTCCAAAACATTATTTAAAAAATTATCAAATTCATCTTTATTTCTAAAATCCAACTTATCAAAATGTCTTGAGTCTGTAATAATATCAAATATCTTTAGCTTATCTTTTCTTACATAATTAAGACTATAAAGATATTTATTTAAACGCAAAATATCAACTTTATCAAAGTTAAAAAGTTGACTTCTCATTAAATTAATTAATTTTGTTTCATTTAAATATGGATTATTAATTACTACAAGTAAATCTAAAAGTAAATTTACAAAATATGATTTTAAAATATTTGATTTAATTTTACTTTCTACAAAAATTCAATTACTTTGTAAAAAATCCGTCCATTCTTGCACTTCCTTATTTGTCCTTACTATAATAGCAAAATCTTCTTGTCTTAAATCTGGATTTTTCTTTTGTAAATCAATAATATTTTCTAATACTAAAATTTTTTCTTCAAGATCATTTTTTAGCGCAAAAAATCTTGGTAATATATCTAATTTTAAATTGGATTTTAAATCTTTTTGAACTTCTTGTATATAATTTGAAATTCTAGATTTATTTGTAGAAATGCTTTTTGAAGATAAATCTAAAATATTTTGAGTAGATCTATAATTTTCAGTTAAAATTATAAATTTTGTGTTTTGATACTTTTTAGAAAAAAACAACATATTTTCAAGATTAGCTCCTTGAAAACGAAAAATACTCTGATCATCATCTCAGACTACTAAAATATTTTTGTCATCATTTACACTCATTATAATATCTACTATCTCATTCTGAGTATTATTTGTATCTTGATATTCATCAACCATAATAAATTGATAAAGCTCAGCATAATAATATCTTAAATTCTCATCTTTTTTAAATTCTTTTAATACAAACTCTATCATATCAGCAAAATCATAAACTCCAAGTTTTTCACAGGATTCAATATATTTACTATAAATTTGATTTAATTCTTTTAACTTATTTATATGTTTTTCTTGAGTTATTTTTGTGTTTTCATATTTTTTAAGTTTTTGATCTATTTTAAAAAGTTCTTCTTCATAATCTTTAGATTGTGACAAAATAATTTCATCAAATTTTATCGGATCTATATTTTCTTGTTTTAATTTTGTGATTTTATCTTTTATTGAAGATAAATAAAAAAATGGGTCATACGAAGAACTTAAAAATTCATAATTTCATTCCAATAAAATTTGTTCTAAAATTTCTATTTGCTCTATTTCATCTATAGATCTAGAAGCTCTATATTTAAGAAATTTTTCTGGAAAAGTCTGTATAACATCATTACAAAAAGAATGAATTGTACAAACATTTATCTTATAACTTTCTGTACCAATAAGATTAAAAAGTCTTTTTTTAACAGAGATTACTCAAGCTTCAGTAAAAGTGGTAATAAGAATATTTTTTGGGTCTATATCAGTCTTTTTGAGAATATTTGCTGTCCTAAGTCAAATTATCTGAGTCTTACCAGTACCAGGACCAGCTATTACCATAATCGGTCAATAAATAGTATCTACCGCATCTTTTTGAGCTTTATTTAACTTCAAATATTCGGTTTCAAAATTTAACATAGAATTTAAAATTAAGATTTTTTTGATTTTATGTATTTTTTGTTTTTAGGGAAATTTATTTTAAAATTTAAAAAAATACTAATTTTTTGATTGGTTTAAAACTTTTTCTATGAATTTGAGTGATTCAAAACTTATTAAGCTCTTCTTGATGTTTTTTTGTACCATATCATTTGTGCATATCAAAAGAAAAATTTTTGAATTTCAAACCATATTTACACATTAAATTATCTCTTGTAACTTTTGCTATTATTGAAGCTGCCTTAATTTCATCAATCTTATCATCTCAACGAATAATAAATTTTGTTTTAATATATATTTTTTTAAAAACATAATTATCATTTCAATCAACTAAAACTTCTTTTATTTGATTTTCATTTATCCTTAAAAAAAGTTTTTTCAATGCCTGCTCCATAGCAATTTTATTTGCATTTCTAATATTTATTTTATCTATAATTTTATTACTAACTATTCATGTTTCAAAAAACACTTTTTTATCTTCTTTTAATTTTGTAAGCTCATCAAAAATCCCCTCTCTTTTTTTACTAGAAAGTTTTTTTGAATCTTTTAATGTTTTTATAAATTTAATATTTTTTCTATATTTTAAATCAAAACAAAAAACCGCAGCAACAACAGGTCCTGCCCATGGTCATCTCCCGGCCTCATCTATTCAAATAATATATTTTTTCATGAAAACTTAATGAATATTTATCAAACTTTGATAAATCTTAGCAAATTTACATTAAAAAGCAAAAA
>CAYRGR010000102.1:0-4302 GCA_964423755.1 uncultured Candidatus Peribacteria bacterium | reverse complement strand
TAAATAATCAAATAAAAATCCCATATAATCAAATTAAAACATATCTATAATTAGAAATTAATTCAGAAATTATTGCTGTTCAAAGTACACTTATTATTATATGAATTGTAAAAATATAAATTAATAAATTTGATCTAATACTTGCTGCATATAAATATGCCGGTGCCATAAAAATATATAAAAATATTAAAAATATAGATACTTGAGTAAAAGTAGTAACTCATTTTCTATATTTATCTCATGCAATAATTTGATGCATTAATAATGTAAGATAGGAAGTCGCTCATACTGAAAAAAATGCTGTTAATGAGTATATTACAGGATAAGCTCATTCAAATGATTTCATTTTTCATAAAAAGAAAAAAATAAATACCAAAATAATAATTCATCAAACAAATCAGGCAATTGTACTTCAGATACCAATAAGTAATACATAAGTCAAATCTACTTTATTTGGTCATAATAAATCTTCGTTAGTTAATATATCATCTTTATTTATTTCATTGTTTTCCATAATATAAAATTGAAAAAATTAAAGTAATAACTCATATATTTATAAATATATCGGCAAAATTAAAAATTGCAAAATATTTTACACTTATAAAATCTGTAACACTTCAAACAAAAATACGTTCAATAGCATTTCATACAGCTCATCAAATAATTAATCAATATCAAATCTGAATAAATAATTTATTTTTTTCTTTTTCAAAATTTAAATAATAAAATGTAATTAAAATAATAATTATTATAGTAATTATTTTTAATAGTAATCATTCTATTGGTAATGAAAATGCAATTCATTTGTTTTTAGAAAGTTCAAGTTTTAAATAATCTCATAAAAGATATATTTTATTTTCTGATAAATAATTATTAGAAATATTTTTTGAAATATAATCAAAAATTGCAGATAAAAAAGAAATTAAATAAAAGTACATTTTTTAATATTAAAAAGAATATTTTATTATTATAGTTATTTTATTTTAAAGTCTAATATTTTAATACTATTATTTTTAAATTAGGCCTAAATAAGAGATAATTATAAAAATAAATTTTGTTATACCTAATAAAAATTGTTTTTCGTTTTCTTTATTTTATTTTTAGAAACTTTTTAAATTAGATTATATCTAGCTACTACGAGCATATTGAACACAATATATAATTAAAATTAAATTGATTAACGTTCGTGTGGAACACGAGTTAGTTTATTTTAAAATTAACATTTTATAAAACTAAATTTGTTTGAGTATAAAAAAGTGGGGGTAGGGAATAAAAAAATAAATAATTTTTCTAAAAAACTTATTTGACTTTTATAATGAATTTGTTATAAATAATAAAGGTTTTAATTAATTTTTAATTAAGTTTTATGAGAAAATTAAGAATAATTTTAGTTTTTTTATTTTTTAGTCTTTTTTTAGTTTCTTGTTGAGGCGATAAATTAGAAGAAAAAATAGAAGAAAATTTTAAATCTGTAAATACACAAAAGATAAAAAAAGAAGATTTTTATGAAGAAATTAATTTAATTTGAAAAATAGCTCCTATTATAGAGACATCAATTTCTCCTCAATCATCATGAATAATAAAATTAATTAATATTGATGTATGAAATAGTGTTATTAAAGATCAAATATTAGCTAGTATAGATTTAAAATCATCTCCTGTTTGAGTTAATTTTGATAATGCAAATTTAGCATATAATAATTTATTAGATTCTTATAAATTTACTCAAGAATCTATCAAAAATGATTTAGAAAGCGCAAAAATACAATTAGATAATTCATTAAAAACAAAAACAAATACTTATGCATCTACAGATGCTCAATTAAAATTAGCTCAAACTCAACTTGAAAATATTACTAAAACGAAATCAAATACAATAAATTCTACAAATGAAGCCATAAAATCAGCTAAAATATGAGTAGATTTAGCACAAAAATCTTTAGATAATGCAAATTCTAATATCATTAATTTTGAAAAAAATTCTTTAGAAAATTTAAATATTTTAGAAACAAAAAAGCGCTGATTATACGATAATTCAAAAGTTACTTTACAAAATGCTATTGTAATAATTAATAGTGCTATCGTTAATGCTGACAAGCTTTTATGAATATCAGATAAATTTAAAAACATAAATGATGCTTATGAGATATATTTATGAGCTAAAAATTCAAGTTATAAACATAATTCAGAATCAGCATTTTTTAATGTGCAAAATTTATTTGACAATCTTCCAAATAAAACAGAATTAACAGAAGAAAATATTAATGATTATTTATTAAAAATAATTAATCTTGTAAATGCTATATCTGCATTATATGATAATTTAATTAATCTTTTAGATAATTCAATTACATCAAGTTCTTTTTCTCAAACACAAATAGATACTATAAAATGATCTCCAACATTATGATGAATAGCATGAATGCAATATTCAATCAATCAATTAAAAGTATGATTAGTTGGTTTATCAAATTCTTTTGATGATATTAATAATTCTATTTCTTCTACAAAAACAAACATAGAAACTACAAAAATTTCTTTAGAAAATGCAAAAAACATTGCTCAAACTCAATTGGATAATGCTATTCAAAATTTAAAAAATTTGGAAATAAATAATATAAATACAATAGACAATATTTCATGAAATGAATCATTAATAAAAGCTCAATTAGAAAGCAGTATTGCTAATATAAAACAAGCTAGAGATAATGTTGATAATGCTTTAAAAATAGCTCAAACTCAATATGATTCTGTAAAAGCAAAATTAAATGCATCTTCTGTACAATCAAAATCTCAATTAGATAGTGCAAAATGATGAAAAAATATTGCATCAATACAATTAAATAATTCTAATATTACTGCTCCATTTTCTTGAATTATAATGAGTAAAAATATAGAAATATGAGGCTTAGTATCTCCTTGATTAATAGCTTTTACTATCTGAAATATTGATCAATTAAAAGTAAAATTAGAAGTTAGTAGTGAAAATATTTCTAATTTAAAATTATGACAAATTGTTAGAATACAAAAAAATAATAATATTTTTACTTGATCAATCTCATTATTATCTCCTGCAGCAGATTTACAAACTAAATTATTTAAAATGGAAGTTATTTTAGATAAATGAGTAAAATGATTAAATGTTTGAGATTATGTCGATGCTTTTATAATTACAAAAAAAAGAAATGATAAAGTAATTTTAATTCCTTTTTCTGCTTTGATAGATTCGTGACAGTGAAATTATAAAGTATTTATATTAAATAATGACACTATTGAATCAAGAAGTGTAAAATTATGAAGTCAAAATAGTACTTGAATAGAGATTGTTTCATGATTAAAAGAATGAGATAATATAGTTGTAGAATGAGCTTTAAATTTAAAAGAAGGGGATAAAGTTAGTTTATAAAAATTTAAGAAAAATCAAATTTGCTTAAATATAATAAAATATTATTTATAATAAATGTTTTAAAAAGTAAAAACAAAAATATCAAATTTATATTGTTATATTAGACTAAATTTAATATTTACTTTAATAACTTATATAATTATATTTATTTATGAAATCAAAATATTTAGATAGACTTAAATTTGACCCCAATCTTGAATCTGGTTTTTTTTGATTTTTTATTAAAAGGACAAGATTAGTTTATTTAATTTTAATTATTATAATAATTTCTTGATTAATTTCTTTAAGATCTTTACCATTAGAATCAAGTCCTGAAGTAAAAATATGAATATGATGAGTAATTACAATTTTACCATGAGCAAGTCCAGAAACTATAGAAGATTTAATTACTAAAAAATTAGAAAAAGAAATTTCAAAGATTAAATGAATAGATCAAATGACATCTACTTCAAGAAATAGTATGTCTAATATAGTAGTGCAATTTAAATCAGATGCAAACATTACTGATACAATGCGAGAATTAAAAGATAAAGTAGATTTTGCTAAAAAAGATTTGCCCGTAGATGCACAAGAGCCTATCGTAAAAGAATTTTCTTTAGATGATTCTCCTATTTGGGTTTTTGCAATTTCTTGAAAATATGATTGATTTACTTTATATGAATATGGTAAAAAAATCAAAGAAGAATTAGAAAAAAATCCTTTGGTTTCAGAAGTTATTATTTCTTGATGAGATGAGATAGAATTTCTGGTTTCTTATGATCCAAAAAAATTAGATTTATATAATTTAACTTCAGATTATGTAAATAGTATTATTAAATCTTCAAATTTCACTATGCCCATATGAGAATATGATGTTGCAAAATATTCTCATACTATAAAAATCGATGAAAGATTTT
>CAYRGR010000101.1:0-4307 GCA_964423755.1 uncultured Candidatus Peribacteria bacterium | reverse complement strand
AATATTATTTTCATTTTCTAAAAATTTTAAATAATCTTTATATAAAGATTCATTAAATTTTATTAAATCCTGTTTTATTATTTCTTTTTCAGATGAATCAAATTTTTCTATATTTTGTTTTAGAATTTCTTTCTCTTCATTATTTTCAATATAAATTTGATCTAAAATATCTTCCAACGATAAACTAATAATTTTTTCAGGATCAATATATTTATATTTTAATTTCTTATTTTCATTCATATATAATGTATTTATTAGTATAATCTAATTAAACTAATTATAATATAAAAACAATTAATTAATTACTTACTTACTAAACATAAATAATTAAATCATATTTTTCTTTTTTTGTCAAAAATTGTATAATTTTTAGTAATACCACAATTTTTGTCACGCTCTGACAACAAAAAATATACTCTCAAATAAGCCAAAATTGTTTAATTATTTTTGTGTACTTGACATTAATATGTATTTTAATTTTAAATGATTATTATCTTGATTATTGGAGAGTAATAAGCTCCAAACAAAAATTTATTTTTTAAATTTTAAATATTATAAGTAATATTGATACAATAAACGCTGGTATAGAAGAAAATTTCAGTGTATCTAAATTTAATAAAACAATCACAATATGTATTATATCTGCTATGAAAGAAATTTAAAAAAAATTTGACAATAAAAATTTTTATTTAAAATATAAATAAATTAATTAATTATAATTTACTTACAATGAAAACAATTTTTAGATAGATAAGACCAGATCTTGCACAAGATAAATGAAAACCATAATACAATAAGATGATTTTTTACTTAAGAATTCAAAATTTTTAATAAATTCCTTTCAATTTTTTTCACTTATTCATATAATTAGGTAATATTTATAGATAAATTTAAAAAAACCTAATTACGTTTTCTAGATAATAATAAATTTTATTCTCTTTATCTACAATATTTTTTATATTCAAATAAAAATAATTGATTATTTTAATATATACATAATAACACAATAAGAATTGATTTTAGGTTTTTTTATTTTTAGAAACTTTTTAAAAAAACTAGCTTTTAATTGTTGTAAATGTCGATTAATTGGTTTAAGTATATATGTTAATTAAAAAAATTGATACTTATATTTTTAAATTTTTTATTATTATGTCTCTAAAAAAAGAAGAAAAATTAAACATTTCTAAATGAAGAACATTTTTAGATATAATTGATAAACTTATAATTACCAAAAAAAATTTTTGGTGGCTTATGATATTTCTTTTGATCTATGTTTTTTTTACTATTTCCGAACCTTACTTTTTTAAAATATTAATAGATTGAATTACTGAATATTTTAAAGATAGCAAAACTATTATTGATTATTCAAATAGTTTTTTAAAATTAATTTTACTATATTCATGAATAGCTATTTTTTGAGTAGCATCTTGGTCTTTTTATCAATATCAAGTTTGGACAATCTTACATTTAGATTGGAAAAATTATTTATTATTATTAGCTAATAATTTTTTGAGATTACCATATCATGAGCATATTACAAATAATAACTGAGAATACCAAAAAGTATTCGATAGATGAGCTGAAGCAGTTTTTGCTGTATGAGAAGGTATTTTAATAACATTATTACCTCAATTTTTAATTTTTATATTTTTATTTAGTATAGGACTTTATACTAATATAGAATTTACTATATATTCTATAATTTTATTACCAGTTTGATTATGATTTGCTATATTTTTTTGAAATAAAGTATATGCAAAACAAAGATCAATGAATTGGATGTGGGATAAATGTTTTTCTAGATTTAATGATGCTCTTACAAATATTTGAGTTATTAAAATATTTGCAAGAGAAGATAATGAAAATAGAATTCAATCTGATTTATTTAATGATGCAATTGGAATGCAAGCAAATATTAGAATATTATGGATAATTTTATTTACAGTTAATAGATTTATGGAAGTTGCATGAAGAATAATTGTGCTAGGTATTTGAGTATTTTTTGTTATTAATAATAAATTAACAATATGAGAACTCTTTATGTTTCAAATTATAGTTGGGCGTATTTATTGACCAATAATAAATTTGCTTGAAGCTTATCAACGTATGGTTAAAGATATAGCAAATTTTTATAAATCTCAATTAATTATTAGTGCACCAAAAGATGAAAATAAATGAGTTATTGTGTTTAATAAATTAAAAGATTCTATTAAGATCAAAAATTTAAATTTTAGTTATCCATGAAGCAAAAGAAAGATTATTAATAATATAAATCTTGAAATTAAAAAATGAGAAAAAGTTGCTTTTGTAGGACATACATGATCTGGTAAATCTACAATGGTAAGTCTTATTACTCGTTTGTATGATACGAAAAAATGAGAAATTTTAATAGATAATATTAATATTCAAGATTATACTTTAGAAAGTTATAGATGAAGATTTGCATTAATGTTTCAGGATACTACTATTTTTAATGAATCTATTTTACATAATTTAGAATATGTTAAAGATGGTATATCTATGGATGAAATTAAAGCTGCCTGTATTGAAGCTAATATTTTAGATTTTATAGAATCACTTGAAAAGTGATTTGAAACAGAAGTATGAGAAAGATGATTAAAACTATCTGGTTGAGAACGACAAAGAATTTCAATTGCAAGAGCAATATTAAAAGATCCAGATATATTAATTTTAGATGAACCTACAAGTGCCTTAGATTCAAAAACAGAAAGCATTATTCAAAAATCTTTAAATAAGCTTATGAAATGAAGAACTTCAATTATTATAGCTCACAGATTATCTACAATTAAACATGCAGATAAAATATTTCTTTTAGAAAAATGAAAATTAATAGCTAGTTGAAATCATGATAAACTTTATAAATCAAATAAAGTTTATAAAGAAATGGTAGATTTTCAAAAAGATTGATTTATAGAATAGTTTCTAATAAATATGCTCAAATTAAATTAAACTAGGTCTCTTAGTGACGAGACTTAGTTTAATTCTAATTTAAAAAGTTTTTGAAAAAAAACCGAAACCTGTTCGTCATCTGACGAAACTAAATCTGATTTTATATAAATTTTTAAGCAAGAAACTTTATTCAAAAATTATTTGTTTGTAGATATAAATTTTAAAAATATCTATTAATATCTTCCATTTAGGGCTTCGATCATAATTTTATCTGATCTACTAATATTAAAATGAGACAAATCTTGTGAATTTATAATGCTATTAGATTTAATCCTGATATCATTTATATAAGTTTTATAAACTGAACAAATTTCATCTGGATTACATCCTTGTTCTTTACAAAGAGGACTACTACATTTATGTGAATAAATATTTTTTGTATTTATATTTGTATTTTTAAAATTCATATATAATTAAGTTAATTAGTAAAATTAATAAAGATAACTTTATTTAAAAAAATAATTTATCCTTAAGTGTATATACTATAATATATAAAAAAATATAAGTCAAAGTTTTAGTAAAAAAAGTAAAAATATCGTAATATGATTAGTTAAATTAACATTATTACACATTAAAATTAAAAATAATATAAAAAAAGGAGTTTAAAATACATGGAAAATATTATACACTCCTGATTTTACTACAAAGTACTAAATTATTAAACAATATCACTAAGTAAATTATCTATTTCTTCATTTACTTTTTTTTGATCTTCTTGTTCTTTTTTTCTTGCTTCTTTAGAAATTTCATCTGCTTTTTTAAAATTATCCTGAAGTTCTCTTAATTTTTTTTTAGAAATAGGTTTTGCGCTTCATCTTGAAGGTGGAGCAAAATCTCAAAATCACATAAAATATGTTTTAAAATATATAATTATTTAGTAACCTCAACACATTCTGAAAAAGTTTCTTTATCGTTTTCTAATAAAAATGATGTATCTCATTTATCCCAAAAAACAATAGATTCATCTTTGTTTATGTAACGAACTCAACTTGCTGAAATTCATTGTGCTAAAATAAAATTACGTCAATCATTTAAATTTAACTTAACATAGTTTTTATAAAAATTTGATTTTATTGTTTTATCTTCTTTGCATTTAAAATTAACTGTTTTAATTAATTCAATATTTAATCAATCTTTTCAGCATTTTAAAAAATAAAAATCTTCCGCATCACAAACTACATCTTTAAATATACAATTTCATTTTTCTTTTTCTGTTTCACTAGCTGGTAATTTTACAACATAATCTCATCATGAAATAGCACATTTTCTAGCCTCTTCTGTAGTATATCAAGTTATTTTTACACCTCATTCAGGACATTCTCATCTAAATAATGCCC
>CAYRGR010000100.1:0-4365 GCA_964423755.1 uncultured Candidatus Peribacteria bacterium | reverse complement strand
CAAATGGAAATATATCAATGGCTTTTAAGAAAAAACTGACTTAAAGTTTCAAATACAGGATATTTTGTATATTGTAACTGAAATATAAATAAAGATATCTTTGATTATAAACTAGAGTTTGATATAAATCTTGTTCCTTATACCTGAAATAATGAATGGGTAGAAAATATTATTATAGAGTTACATAAATGCTTAAATAATAATATTATTCCTGATTCAAATAAAGATTGTGATTATTGCGCATATTTTGAGAGTTTAAGAAAGGTTATAGAAATACAAAATAAATCTTAGAAAATCATATCTAAAATATAATAAGAAAAGTAAAAAACAACAACATAATATCGTAAGACAATATTTTTTATTAGATAAATTCTTAAATTTTATCTTATTTTTTAATAATAAACTAATTCAAGAGATTAATGCTGATAATGATATAATAATAAGAATAATAAAAACCAATCAGTATAAAACTGGTATATTAAGTAAATAATTCTCTAGTAAACGTGTCAATAACATATATATTGAAGGTATTTTATTATAGATAATTATATTAAAGTGTTTTAAGAATATCTTTTTACTTTTTACCATATAAATTATTTTGTTAATTATAAATTATTTTAAGACTAATTACTTAAATACTATATATTATTTTATCAAAACCAACTCATATTGAATTGTTTTTTATTAATATGAAACACCCTACCTATTAATAATATATATTATAAATTCAGTAACAACTATAAATTAAATTTTTAATTTATTATGTATCCTCCAAAATTTGCCTTTTTATCAAAAATACATATAATATATAAAAAAACAAAAACAAATAAATAATTAAATATGAATGAAACTTTAGCTTTTAATTCTAAAGAAAATACTCAAACAATAGATAAACAAAAAATTTCTATTGATAAAGCTGAAATTATAAGAAGGCAAAAGGCAATATGACTTAAAACAGATTTTATCTGATTAAATGAGATTTTTGGACAACTTGAAGATTTGAAAGATTTAAAACAAAATGGCTTTGTTGATAAGGATGAGTTTTTTATGACTAATGTAGAATTAGAGGCTAAAAAACAACAAGTGATTAACAAAATTAATGGGAAATTAACAGAAAATGAAATTGCTAAACAAGAGCTAATTAATATAATTAAAGACCTTATAATTCCAGAATGGTACGAAATACCTTTGATGATACTACCTATTGCTCAAGAATGAATTATTTTAACAAGAAGTGCAAAAATAATTAAAGCAATTGAAAAATTTGAGAAAAATTATGATAAGATTAAGCTTTTAATGAAAGATCCAAAATGAATAAAAGTAATTGAAGAAGCAATAGATGATATAAGGAAAAATGCTAACACAGAAAGATTAGAAGCAATAGTAAATGTTTTTAAAGGTTCCAAATCAGTTAAATGAGAACAAATAGCAAAAGAATTAGAATGATTAAAAAAAGAAATTGATGTTATTAATAAAGAAAAAACGATAGTACAAGAAACTATAAAAACAGAAACAAAAGCAGTTAAAGAAATGGAAAAAACTAATGAAGTAAAGGAGTGAATAAATACCTATAGAAGACTTGAAGACAATCTTAATCCTTATTTTTGAAGATGAAAAATTAAATATAATGAAGCAAGAGAAGATATTTTAAAAGAAGTTGAAAAATTTAAAGCAAGAAATAATATAAAAGATAATCCAGAAGAAGTTAAAAAATATTTAGAAGAATTTAGAGATTTATTAAAAAGTCATAAGAAAAATTCTGATAATATAAAAACAATTGAAGATGCAATAAATTTTTTAAAAATTAACTATTAATCTTATGGAAAATATGAATAATAATATAAAAACACCTGTATTATCTACTAAAGGAGATAAAGAAGAAAATTTATTTACAGCACATAATTTTGATTATTTTAAAAAATCTATTGAATGAAATTTAAAAGATAATTTCTTTTCAAACAATCCTAATAAAGAATATAGAGAATGAATGTTAGAAAGAGACTATAGATATTTTACTAAAAAATTAGATATGTTTAGAGAAAGTGTAGATGAAGAATATCCTAATTATTGAGATTTTGATTTTATACAAAATTATCTAACTAAAATTTTTAGGACATTATATAATAATAAAACTATAATAAGCGTCTTTGAAACTAATGAGATAAAAGAAAGATTTTTTAATTGTATGAAGAAATATTTTTTCTGAAATTTTTGACCTATGAATGTAGAATTAGTGGAAAAGTATCCTAAAAAAATCAAATCTTTATTAACAAAAGAAGAAGAGGAATCTTTATTAAGATCAATACAAGATTAATTTTATAGTAAAAAAATTCAAAGTTTTAAAAATAAAATAGATTGAATTATTAAACATTAAGATTAACTATAAACAAATTTTAATCTTCATAATTCCAAAATCTGTTCATAATATTTCAGTCGCAATATATCCGGTAGGTGGAGCCAATGAAATTTAAAGTCTTCTAAGAAATTAGAAGATTTTTTCTTTGCGAAAGCTATATTAGGTTACTTTTATAACGATTTTAGTTGGCACGTTGGTTAGAATTCGAATTGTGAGGGAGCCCAAAAAAACTAACAAACAAATCGCTTAACAAGTGGTTTTTTTTGATGGATTTTACTCTCTTAAAAAATGTACAATTTTTATGGAGATAAATGTACAATTTTCATTTATATTTAACAGAAGATGAAAATAAAAGCTTTATGTATGTCTTAATGTAAAAATAGAATTACATATAAGTAGGTTATTTTATTATAAACACTAAATTAGTTATGAAATAAGTAAGTCTTTTTGAATAATTTCAAATCTTCAATTACAAGTCCTTAAAAATCTCCACACTATCAAGTTTCTCCCAACTAAATTCTTCTCTTCAAAAATGTCAAAATGAAGCAGTCTTTTTGTAGATTGGTTTTCTTAAATCAAGTTTTGTAATAATTCAAGCTGGAGATAAATCAAAATTAGTCTTTACAGCTTTTATAATCTTTTCGATATCGACTTTATTTGTATTAAAACAATCAATAAAAATACTTATAGGATTAGCAATTCATATTGCATAGGATAGCTGAATTTCACATCTATCACATAATCAGGAAGCTACTATATTTTTGGCTAAATATCTAGCAATATATGCCCCTGATCTATCAACTTTTGTTGGATCTTTCCCACTAAATGCTCAACCTCAATGTCTTCCTATTCATCCGTAAGTATCTACTATTATTTTCCTTCCAGTAAGTCAAGAATCTCAAACTGGTCATCAGATATTAAATATTCAAGTTGGATTAATATAAATATGAGCAACATCTTTTACATCATATCAAAAATATGAAAGAACTGGAATTATAATTTTTGATATCAAATCTTGTTTAAGAATTTTTTGATCCACTCACTTGGCATGTTGAGTAGAAATTAAAACTGTATCAATTCAAATTGCTTTAAAATTTTCATCATATATTACTGTAACTTGAGTTTTTCCATCTGGATAAATATAATCAATTTCTCAAGTTTTTCTTACTTGTTCAAGTTTTTCTCATAACTTATGTGCGATATCTATTGGTAAAGGCATATATCTCTTAGTTTCGTTTGTTGCATATCAATACATTATTCATTGGTCTCAAGCTCAACCAGTATCAACTCAGACTGCAATATCTCTTGATTGAGTATGTATAAAATTATAATAATTAATCTTATCTGCATTATAAAATTTTTCATCACTATCATATCAAATTTCTTTTATTGTATTTTTTGCAATTGCAATATAATCAATTGTTGCCTTAGTAGTTATTTCTCAAGCTATAATTAAATTATCATTTGCTGCCAAACATTCACATCCAACTCTTGAAAAAGGATCTTCATTTAAACAAGCATCAAGAATAGAGTCAGAAATTTGGTCACAAATTTTATCAGGATGACCTGATGTAACTGATTCACTAGTGATATACTGTAACATAATTTTATTAAGTTAAAAAAATAAAATCTTTCCATACGAAAGGAAAGATTTTTTAAATTTAATTAAAAAAATATCTATCCCTTGCAGGTAGGAATTAGCACCTTTTATATAAAATATAAGGTTGCTGGACACTTTATAACGAGCCTATTCTCTATGTGTCACTCTTGATACTACGACCCAATTTAGGTCAAGTTGATTATATATTTTATTTAATAATTACAAATTTAATTTTCAAATTTGTTTTTAAAATAAGCCTTTAGATCCTCTATTTTAACAATTTCTTGTGCCATAGTATCTCTGTCTCTTATTGTAACAGTTCATTTTTCTAAAGTATCTCAATCTACAGTGATACAATAAGGGGTACCTATTTCATCTTGTCTAGCATATCTTTTTCCTATAGATCAAG
>CAYRGR010000099.1:0-4367 GCA_964423755.1 uncultured Candidatus Peribacteria bacterium | reverse complement strand
ATCTATGTAATTTTTAAATTTTTCTGTAAATTGATTTAAAAAATTGCTCATTTTTTAACTTTTTATTTTTATAGATTTGATTTATTAAATAAAATAAAAGAACTAATATTTCTATTAGTTCTTTGTATATAAAAACTTTTAAAATATTTTAAAAGTTTATTCTGAAATTGTTGAAATAACAAGACATCCGTTTTCTTTTTGTTTAGATAGGATGATCATATTAGATAAAATTTGAATTTTATATTCATCTGATTCAAGTAATTTAATATTCTTGATTTGTACTTTAATATTATTTTGTTCTTTCATAATATCTTCTGGTATTCCATCACTAATTCCAGGTATATTATTTTTGAAAGACCAATCTAATGTATTAAATTCAATAATATCGGTTTCTTCTTGTTCCGGATTATTTATAATATGAATATTTAAAAATTCACTTTCAGTATCAGTTCCAAGTAATTTCAGTATATTTGACATATCGTCATTTGAAATATTAAATTCATAGAACATATCTTCCGTTGAAGACAATATCTCAAATTCAGAGTCTGAAATGTAATTAAATAATTTAAATGATGCACAAGGTAAAGAGAATTTTAATGATTTATTTGAAATAATCAAATTAATACAATCATAATAATTAATAATATCTTTATTTGCACTTTCATATTGTTTTAAATTTTCATCGAAATTAAATGTGATAATATCATCATTTTTAACAAATCCGATATAAGTAATCATTTTGGAAATATTATAAATTCCAGCGAACATCAATTCGTTAATATCTAAATCAGTTTTTGACTGGTCAATTTCAAAAATATCATTAAATTGAATACTCAAATTTCGTATGATTGTATGTTCTTCGTTAAAATTCTTTGATTTAACATAATCATTTGGTTTTATTTCCATTAAAAAATTAGGATTTATTAAAGACATTTTTTTAAGAAAAGATGTTAATTTAACTTTGTCCTTAATTTTTACAGTGAATTTTTTCATTTTAATTACCTTTGTTTTATTAATAAATTTTTATTTTAAAAATATACTATCTTCTTCTATTTCTTCATCTTCAAATTCTTCTAAGTTAAATTCAAAATCGTCCAATACTTCTTCCTTATTTTGTATTTTCCTTGTAGATGTAAATTCATCTCGTTTATCTTTCAAAGTTATTTTTTCATCTTGTATTATTTTAACGAGATTTTTATTTTCTTTAAGATTTTCTTCTATACTTTTTTCTAATTTTTTACTATATTCAACCGTCATATTTTTTAATTTGATAGAATCTACAAGATAAAAATCATCTTCTGAAATAGACTTGCAATATGTTGTAATATCTTTCTCAGTTGGTATTCTGTTTTCATCTTTTATTATACCAGCCATCATATTAATAAAATCAATTTTTATTTTATTCCTTCTATTTTCTTCGATATTATCTGATACCATTTTACAATGCTTATCATGATTGAGGAATAAAATATGATTTTTATACTGATTTAAATAGTCTTCCAATGATTCATATTCAATTACCTTAGATTTATCTGTAAATGTTATATTCTCAGTAAAAGTCATTTGATTTAAACTTGACAATTCATCACGTGCATTTTCAAATGTTTTCTTATCTTTAAAAATTATTTCATATTCAATTAAATCCGTACATCTATTTTCAATTGTACAATTATAATTTTCACATACTTTAATAACTTTATCCAAAAATGATTTTAATTTCATAAATGGAGGTATTGATTTGTAAATAATTGATTTATCTGTATAATCTAAAGCACCTTTAAATAACCAACAATTTTTCTTATCAGGAACCTCTTCAACGGTTCCATTCCATTCATTAAAATAAGGAAACAATTTATCATTTTTTGTTCCATTTAGATAATTCTGTATATCTTCTAATCTACGAGGTAATATTTTAGAACAAAAACCAACTGCAATACCTAAATTCATAACTAATAATCCAATAGGAACAGGTGTTGCAAAATCTGTTATTGCTCCATCTTCATTAAAAATATTAAAATCACTATATTCTTTTAATAAAGATTTTATTTTTGGATTTATTTTAATAGATGTATATCTACAAGCAGCCGCTCTATGATTTGTAAGTGAGCCAAAATAACCATCACCGATTAAAAGAGGTTCTGCACTCTGAAATTTCTTTGCTATTTTATTTATTGTCCCTGCAAGTGAAGCATCACCATGATGATAAAATGTTGAACCCATAATTTTGCCAACAAGAGATAATGTTTTTTCAAATGTTTCATTTGCATAATAAAGGGCTAATCTTGAACCGTTTATCAAACCATCTGAGGTATTTGGTATTCCTCTACTCGTACAAGTATAGATGGCATATTTTCTATATTCATTATTTAAAAAATTTGATATTCTTATTTTTTTCATTTCTTTTTATTTTCTTTTAGTAAATCGGAGGACAACCATTTTTTTCTTTTCTTTGTATCTTGTCCAAATACAATATCTAATATCTTTTCAGAATTGGAATCATCTCCAACGAGAGTGACATTTAATTTCTTAAATATTTTTTCCCAATCATCAACATTGAGAGAACCAAGACCTTTTAAATAACGTATTTTCTTAGAATTTTTAGGAATATCATTTATTTTATTAGGGTCATATTCATAACAAATTTTACCATTTAATTCATAACTTACAAGAGGAGTATTTAAAATAAAAACTTTATTATCTTCAATTAAATAAGGAAACCAAGTACGAAATAAATTTATAAGTAAAGATTCTATTGAAATACCATCAACATCAGCATCTGCACACAAATATATTCTTTCAAACGAACATTTTCGTGTTTCATTTGTTATATCAAGACCAAGTATTTTAATAATTTCAGAAATAACTTTATTATCAACCAAATCTTGCTTGCTTGTACAATTTTTTATTTTTCCAGTTAATGCATAAACAGAATCCGTCTTTGGATTTCTTTTTTGTGTCAAACTACCTAATGCACTTAGACCTTCACAAATTAAAAAATTAACTTTTTTGCTACTGGAAAAATATTTATCCGAAAATACCATTTTTTCTTTTTTAAATGAATTTAATTTGTTTTTTATTTTTTTATCTTCGGATTCTTTTATCAACTTTAATATTTTAGAATATGTATTTGATTTTTTAATTTCATTAATAGCATCTTCCTTTAATCTCAAAGGTAACATTTTCTTTAATTCATTTCTTGTACTTACAAATCTGGTTTTATTCTGTTCTTGAAATTGAACTTTTTTAGGTGGTAATTGTATACTGATAAAAGTTCTATAAAATTGTGAAGCATTTCCTTTATTTTCAAATAACTTTAAATTTAAAAATTCCTCAATATAATTTTGATGTAAACCAGAACAATTGCTTGAATTTATAAAACTAATATTTGCTTGGTTATCTAATTCATTTTTATCATTATCCCATAAGAAACATTTAATATTTTTATGCAAATCTATTTGTATACAATCATCACCACAAACAGGATTCTCTGATGTCAATTCGATTTTTTTATCGTCCCAATAAAAATTTATTTGTATATCTTTAGATTTTTCATCTTGCTTTAATTGAAAATCCAATAATAATAAATTTGTAAAGATAACATCAAAATTTAATTTTGTAGATTTAAAAATAGATTTTCTTGGTGTAAATGTTATTTTTGTAAAATGTAAAGATGGGTCACATTCAGTAACAGATTTATTAACAGAAACAAATTTTTCCCATTCTTGAACATATAATTTTCCAGAATTTGCTGTTTCAATTTTAAATTTGTCAGAACATACATTTGTCGCTGAACTACCTATTCCATTCGTACCAATCAAAGCAGTATCAAGATTTTCATTTTTAAAATTAGAGCCTGCACGTAAACAAGTTAATGCAGTTTCAATATTAGTAAGTCCAGATTTTTTATTGATTTTATCACCTTCAAAAAATCCTCTACCATCATCTTCAACTGTAATAATATTTTTCTTGCTATTAAAACTTAAATTTATAAATTTAAAATCTCTATTTTCTGATTGACATCTTTTTGCTTCGTCTGTTGCATTATCAATAATTTCCTGGATAATTCTATAAAATCCTGTTGATATCAACATTTGTCTATAAACAAATTTTTTATATTCTCTATCATAAATTAATTGTTTGGAATCCATCTCTTTAACTGGTCCAATATACATATTCGGACGTTGCAAAATATGTTCAGCATCTGTAAGTACTTCAATTTCTCTATTATTTTGTTTCATTCTATATTGTTTTTCTTTCTCTATACTATTATTAAAAAAGTAAAAGGAACTTTTACAGTTAAGTTCCTTTTATTTTAAATTGAATTTTTTAAATTTTTTAAAAATATTCACATTAATTTAATTTCATAA
>CAYRGR010000098.1:0-4437 GCA_964423755.1 uncultured Candidatus Peribacteria bacterium | reverse complement strand
ACTTCTATTTTATTATATATATTTTTCTGTTTTCTTAAAGCCCATAAAATTATTTGAGCTATACTAGTAGAAGGATAAAATGGATTCTTTTTTTCTTCTCATCAAATCATTATTACCACTCAAGTATTGTCAAAATTTAAATTTGAAAATTTATCAACTTTTAATCATGACTTTCTATCAAGTTTTTCCGGAGAAATACAATTAAAATAGACTTTAGTTACATTTTTAGAACTATCATAAATAGCAGAGGTAAAATTTTTTATATTTGAAAATATTCCAGTATTTATATTTTTTAATTTCATTGTATTTTTTTAATTTTTATTATTTAATTATTTCAGATTGTTCCCAAAGTACATCAAAAATACTTCTCTGAATATTATATATATCTTCATTTTCAATTATAACACCTATTTGATTTTTTCATCTATAAGCCATATAACTAATTTTTCAATCATATATATTTAATTCGCTATGAAATAATTTTGTGTTTTTTGGTAAAAGTCTAACTTCCGTTACAGTTCTATCATATTTTTTCATTAATTCCTTTGCAAAAGGGGTATTGAGTATCAATCATTTTTTATAAACATTATATTGTCTTCTTTTTTTTATAAATTCATCATTAATATCTTTTATATATTTTTCCATATCATCAACATTTACTAGACAATAAATAACTTCTTTTGCGGTAAGTCAATCATTTAAAACTGTGTTAATTCATTCTTTTCATTCAAACATTTTTAAAGAAGGTAATTTTAAAAATAAATTCTTTATTTTTTGTAAATTAGGCATTACTTTATTTAGAGATTCTTTTATTTTTGATAATGATTTTGATTGTAATTCAAGTATATCTTCTAGTTTTTCTGGATCTTCTGCCGTAAAAGTGGTAGTACCTTTTTTTGTATATTTACTAATCAATCATTTTTTGATTAATCTTTCTAGACTATCATAAACTGTAGCTCTAGCAAGTCATGTTTGTTTAATTATTCTTCAAGCATGAATTGTTCAAAGCTCAAGTGAAGCAAGATAAATCTTTGCTTCATTTTCGTTTAGTCAAATTTGTTGAAGTATAGGAATTAGCATAATTTAGAAATTATAATTAAATAAAATTAAAGTTAGTTTTATTTTATCATATCCTGGAAAAAAAATCAAAAATCAGAGATTTTTTTTACAATATACAAGAAAAAAATTGGTCGACGTTCTCGTAGTAGCAAAAACTAGTATAACTAATGAAAATTGATCGACGGTCTCGCGGTAGCGAGACCTAGTCTAATCTAAAAGGTTTTTAAAAAGAAAAAAACTGAAAACCAATTCTTATTAGGTATATATTTTAAATTTAAAAAATCTTATTAAATATATATTTTTGTAGATTTATAAAAAAATAGATTGTTATCGTCGTACTAATACGACATGTTTTTATCTTTATTATAAGGCATTTATCTTAAGTATAATTTAATAAATATTTACTTTATTAAAGATATAAATAACATCCTCGTCAAATCAAATAAAAATAAATATCAAAACAATAAATTACTAATTTTAGTAATAAATTTAATTTTTAACTTTAATAATATGAATACTATAAAACAAAAATTGCCACAAGAACATACTATAGAAAAAAATGAAAAGATTAATGTTAAGCTTGTATTTTTTGCACTTTTAGCAATGTGAATTGTTTGATGTTCAAAAGATAATTGACCAAAAATAACTATTTGAAAAACTGATTGTGATTTTAATAAACCAATTTATAATGGTTTGTTAGAAAAAAAAGTTGCTTGTACAACTCCTGTAAGCATAGATGAAAAAGTTTCGATTGTTGTTAATTGAAATAAATTTTATTTTTCTCGCGATAATTGATCAAATATAAAAGGGTCACCAATTGTCAATATTTCTTTTGATGAAAGCAAAATATCTGTATCTTCAAAAGATATAGATAAAGTTTTGGTTCCGGAAGATTTTGAATGAGCAAAAGTAACTAATAAAAAAATACATTTAAGTAAATGAAAAATTCATTGAAATACCTCTCCGGATACTGAAATTAAAAACGCACCTAATTATTCTATAAAAAAAGAGTTTCAAAAAGGTGTCCCAACTTTACAGAAATGAGTATCAGCAAATCCTACTAATAAGCAAATAGTTGATCAAGAAAGAATAGCAAATGAAAGAGCGAAAACTGCAAAAAAGCATATTATAGAAAATGTATTAAAAGACTTTGAAGTTTCTTGAAAAGAAAAAATTGAAGCTATATGAACTCCTACATATTCTTTTGAAAATTTACCCAAAGAATTATGAGAAATAACTATTTTAGCTCGAAAATTTTTTCAAAAAGAGATAAACACTGCAATAGATGCAATAGATCCTAATACAGAATTTACAAAACAATTTAATTATCTTATTGATAAGGGTTTTAATCCTAATATAGATAAAACATTTGGCTTAGATTTAAAAAAATTAACTTCTAAAGAAAAACAATTTTTAAATTTTCTTTTAGATCCAAATAATAAAAAATTAACTATTAGTATATATAATTTATTTATTCAGGGTCGTACAACAGAAATTAAAGATATTGAATGAAATATAAAATATTCTTTATATAAAGAAAAGACTCACATAAAACCAATTTTATGGATTAAATCATTATTTTGATTTGACAAATAATTTAGATTTTTTATCCTAAATCATTGGTTTTCAAGCTATTGGAGTTGGTCTTATACCATAAAATCTGATCAAAGTATTTGATTTATTTTCATAAAAATATCATTCTTTTTGTATCTCAGGTACAAATATACTAATATTTTATTTAAACAGCATAGAGTGCTTATTAAATTTGGTATTAAATATTGTTTATAAAATACTTCTATTTCATCATCTCTCAATTTTCATTTATACTCAAACAAATTTGATTTTCCTAAATTTTAATTTTAAAATCCATTAAAATATACTAGTTCGCGCTACGTGCGAACGTCGATCAATTTAGTTTAAGTATATTATTTATTTTTAATGTAATTTCATTTTTAGAATTGCTATCAATATTGGTATTATTTAAAAATAAACACAATGAAGAAAATATTATATATTTAGTCTCAAATGTAGTATACTAACAATTTAAAAACATTTTTTGATTTTTTATAAATATTCGTATAATAAAATATATACTTAAGTAAAATTGTTTGACGGATTCGAGATGGCTAAAATTAGTCTAATTTAAAATTTTTTTAAATAAGTTAAAAAATCCAAAATCCAATTTTTATTAGGTATAAATTACATTAAATACAAATAAATATTTTTCATATAACTAAGTATTATGTCCATGTCTAATTTAGTAATAATTTTTTTATTAATAATATGATTCATAGTTTTTTATGTAATAATAACATGTATTTGTATTTATTTATCATCAAAAAGATTAAAAAATAAAGAAGCATTTATTATAGAATTATTTTTTAATAAATTAAATAAATTTCCTGCCTTAATAGAAATAATGAAAAAATATGTATCTAATTTAGATATATTCGAAGAAATGATTTATTTGCATAAATTATGAATTATTTATAATATAAAAAGTGTTTATGATTTATTAGACTTAAATAATAGAATCAATAAAGAGTTTAATTTTTTTATTCAAATTGCTTCAAAAACTAATAAATTATATAAAAATTGAAATTTTACATATATTCGTAATTATATTGTTTTTTATGAATCTCAAATTGAAAGTAATATTAAAGAATATAATCTTGAAATAAGTAAATATAATAAATTAATTCAACTTAAAAATACATCAATAATTTGATTATTTATACCTATTCAATATAAAATTAATATTGAATAGGTATATACTCAAGTAAAATTGGTTTTCCTATTTTTGTTATTTAAATTTTGCTTGATAGACACTAGATCGCGCTCTGCGCGAGCGTCGATCAATTTGGTTTGAGTATATTAAAAAAATACTATTTTATTTATTTAAATTTTAAAACATGAAAAAACTGACAAATAATATTTTAATTATTGTTGCTTTAATAATAATTATTATAATTTTATATATATATAGAGAATCTAATTTACAAAAAATTAGAGAACAAAACGATTTAAATGATATTCAAAATATTACTTGTACATCTGAATATGATCCTGTATGTGGTATTGACTGAAAAACTTATTCTAATACATGTATAGCAGAAAAGCAAAATAATACACAGGTTGACTATAAATGAGCATGTGAAGAATTAAAAAATACTGAATCTGAAAATAATAACACTTTATCATGACAAGAAAATACTCTAAATATTTCTGAAACAATAAAAACAAATGAATTTGATGAATACTATTTAGATCTTGAAGAAAAATGTAATAACGACGAATGTTGTATATCTTCTGTAAATAAAATGAAAATATCAAACATGAAAATCGCAGAAAATAATGTATGTGCTATATGATATAAAT
>CAYRGR010000097.1:0-4502 GCA_964423755.1 uncultured Candidatus Peribacteria bacterium | reverse complement strand
AAGTATGCAAACATTATTTTTGGATTTCGTAGATCTTTATAATAAATGAAGTCTTGTAATTAATGATTTAAAATATATTTTAGATCAAATTATAGAAGATGTAGAATTAGACTTTAAAAGTGCACAAAAAAGGCAAAAAAAAGCAAAAAAATTCTTTTAGAAAAATACGAAAAAGATTTAACAAATGATATAGATAAAAAATGATTGAAAGATTATATAAATAATTTATTTAATAAATAAAAATTAAAAAAACTTGATTTTTAAAAAAAATCATTAAGATACAAATTAATAAAATTAAACTTTAAAAAATTAAAATGTCTATAGAAAATTTTTTAAATAGTTACAAATTAAAAAACCATAACTTAAATGTTATGGTTTTTTTTAATTTTACTTTATTTTTTAACATTTTTTAATATGGAAACAAGAACTGTTTTTATAAATCCTGTTACTAAAGATTCTTGAATTAATTCATTTGGTATTCCAAATGAAAAAATAATAAAATTAAGTTATGATGCTAGAATTGCTTTATTTTGAATAAATATGGAAGATTATAAAATTTTGATTGATGATATAATTAATTGAAAGTTAAATACTGAAGAACAAATTTTAGAAGCTACAAAATGAAAAAGCAGAGAATTATTTTAATAAAAATTAATGAGACTAAAAAATAAATACTCTCAATTATTCTACAATAGTCCCAAAATTTTCCTTACTTCAAATTTTGTCTATATCTTCTATTTTGCAGACAAAAATTGGTAGATTTTCATCTTTAGCAAGTGCAATTGCACTTTGATCCATTATTTTTAATCATTTAACAATAGCTTCTTGATAGTCTAATTTTTTATATTTTATAGCATCTTTAAATTTTATTGGATCTTTATCATATATTCAATCTACTTTTGTTCATTTAACTAAAAAATCACATTCAAGTTCTATTGCTCTAAGTACAGCTGCACTATCTGTAGTAAAATATGGATTTCCACTTCATGCGACAGAAATTATTATTCTTCATTGATTTAGATGTTTCATAGCTCTTCTTCTTATAAAAGGCTCCGCAACACGAGGCATTTCTATTGCTGACATAATTCTAACTTCTACTCAAAGTTTTTCTATAGCATCTCATATTGCAATACCATTCATTACAGTAGCAAGCATTCATATATAATCTCCAGAAACTCTATCTAATCATTTATTTGCTAAAGATACTCACCTAAAAATATTTCATCATCAAATTACAATTACAATTTGAATATTCTTTTTTTTATTTAAATATACAACTTTTTTTACTAAATTTTCTAAAAATTCTACATCTATACCATGATCTTGCTTTCATTGTAGAGATTCTCAAGAAAGTTTTAGAAGAATACGTTTTGGATTAGAAAAATTTTTCATAAGTAAGTGAGTTATAAATTAAATTATTTTTATTCTATAAAAAAATAAACAAAAGCAATTTTAATTTTTAAACATACTATATATTTTATAAATTTTTCACAATTTATAATTTAATTCAAAAAAAATTTTGTTTTAAAAAAAAATGTTTAAAATCAAATCGTTATTTTTTTTAAATTAATTAATGAAAAAAAAATTTATATTAATTTTATTATTAATTTTTATTTATAATCCTTTATCAATTTTTGCTTCCAAAAATTTTTATTTATTTTGATTAAGATTAGAAGATAATGATTATGATATAATTCCAAAACTTGAAAAAAAATTTAATGTTTATGTGCCGATAATTTCTGTAATATATGATGATTTTAATAGATGAGAACAAGAAAAACTTATTAAAACTTTTAAGACTTTAGGTACAGATAGAGTTTATCATATTGATATAAATCCATTTTGATATTCTTTAAAAGATTTAATAAAAGATCCAAAACATAAATGATGGGAAGTAAAATATAGATTGCTTTTTAAGATAATTAAAAAAGCTAAAGTAAAAGTAATTTTTAGATTCCTTCATGAAATGAATGGAGGATGGTACAGCTGGTCATCCGATCCTATTAATTTTCCTGTTTTTTGGAAAATGGTTTGGAATTGGTCACGAGACGAATGACTTGATAGGTCAAATATTCTTTTTGATTTTTCTGTAAATAGTCAGGATTTACCTGCTATACCAGGTGCAATAATAAATCAAGGTACTCCTATAATTACCTGCAATCAAAAAGAAAAAATAGAGACAGGGTGTCTTACTTTTGAAGACTATTATCCAGGTGATGAATATGTAGATATTATTTGAGTAACAATGTATAATTGGTGAAAATGAGCTAGAAGTGAGTCTTGGGCTAGTTGGAGGACTCCAATGGAAGTAATAAATGAGCCATGATATGTAGCTTTTGATAGAATGAAAAAAATGTGAAAACCAATTTTTATTGATGAATCTGGTACAACAAGTATTTTGTATGAAGGAAAATATGACTCCAAAAAAACTATAGATATTTATAATAAAAACCATTTTTGAATATTGAATGAATATCCCGCTACTTGAACTGAAGAAAAAAATATATGGATAAATCAACTTCATATGCTTTTGCTAGATCCAGCTATTATTGGCTGAATTTATTTTAATGCTGATGTAACAAAATGATTAACTGATAGATCTAAAATTTGAGAACTTGATTGGACAGCAATAGATTCAGAAAAAAATTTTGTATATCCTGCAATGCTTGATATTTTAAATGATTCTAAAATTATAAAAGATCCTATTATATATTTTGAAATTCCAGAAAAAATTATTAACTCAAAAAAATGGATAACTGAAGATGAAATGATGGAATTACATTCTATTATTAAGCCTTTATTTGAGTTTAAAATTTGAGATTTACTTGTAAATCAAGATTTTTTTTGAAATGAAAAATATGTAAAATATCAATTTTATTTAGAAAAAAAATTAATCTCTGATCCATATTTATGTTCTGCAATAAAAGAAAAATTTGATAAAATAGAATGTAAGAAAATTGAAAATGATAAATATGCAAAATATAAAATCCAGGTATTACAAAAACTTTTTAAATATTTTTTAACTTCAGTTGAACTCTCAAAATCTGAAGTAAAATCAAAAATAGAATTTATAAAACTTGATTTAAATTTAAAATGAAAAAATTTATCTTCTAATTCAGAATGAAAAAAAATTATCAACGCGGTTATAGAGTATTTGGATTCTTATAATTTATAATCTTTTAATTATAAAATAATTTTTTATAGAATCTATATCTTTTTCATTTTACAAATAAAAAATCCCTCACTTATTTTTGATAGTAAAACTCTAATAGATTTTATCACTTCTTTATTATATTTTTTAGAGTTAAATTCAGTTATCCCGTTTCTTACAAATTCAAAATCAAGACAAATTTTTTCTACTTTAAAATCAGGATAATTGTTTAAAATATAATCTATAATTTCCTCATTTTCTTCAGGAGAAAGCGTACATGTAGAATAAATAAAAATTCATCATTTTTTAAGCAAATTTATTGTATTATCAATAATTTCTTTTTGGATTTTTTGTTTGTTTAAAATATTTTCTTCGGACCAAAATCAGTAAGTTTTTTCATTATTTAAATCTATTTTTCATTCTGCACTACATGGTGCATCAAAAATAATTTTATCAAATGTTTCGTTTTTGAATAAGTTTTTTATTTTATTTGCATCTGTTTTTATAGCTTTTACATTTGTACATCATTGTAATTTAATATTGTAATTCAGCTTATCAAATCTGATTTGATTTTGTTCAATGGCGATAATTTCGCCTGTGTTTTCTAGTATTGCAGATATTTGAGTAGTTTTTGATCATGGAGCAGCAGTCAGATCAAGTACTTTATCTCATTTTTGTAATTCAAGTAAAGTTGCAGGAATTTGACTTGCAATTCATTGAATATAAATTTTACCATCATAAAAAATTCTTGATCATTTCAAAAAATACTCATGCTTTTTATCTATGATATAAGTATATGGAAGAAATTTTATTTTTTCAAAACTTATATTATTTTTTGTAAAAAACATTTCAATTTCATCCTGATCTGATTTGAGAGTATTTATCCGTAGGGAAGTAACTCTTTCAGTTTTAAATCAATTTATGATAATCTCTATATCTTTTGGATTATAGATTAATGAAAGTTTTTCTAAAAATGTTTTGGGTAAATTATTTATCATATTTTGAATTTTATTCTAATATATAAATTTGTAAAATCCAAATTTAGATTATACTTTTTAGGAATTTAAAATTATAAAATTTTATTTTAAAATGATAGTAAAAAATTTTAAATTATGAAAACTAAAAGTAAATAATTATTTAGTGATTTGTGAAAAAACAAAACAAGCAGTCTTGATCGATGCTTGAGGGGATTATAATTTTACTTTAAATTTAGTTCAAAACAATAATGTTAAAATTAAATATGTTTTAAACACTCACTGACACCTAGATCATATTGCATGAGATTATGATTTACAAAAAAATTTAAATGTAAAAATATTTTTACATAAATGAGATATTATTTATTTAAATA
>CAYRGR010000096.1:0-4503 GCA_964423755.1 uncultured Candidatus Peribacteria bacterium | reverse complement strand
AATAAGGGGTACCTATTTCATCTTGTCTAGCATATCTTTTTCCTATAGATCAAGTCACATCAATATCAATATTCCAGTCAGAAGCAAGAATTTTAAATATTTCATCTGTTTTATTTATAAAATCAGGTTTTTTTACTATAGGTAGTATTCATATTTTTACAGGAGCAATTTTTTTATTTAATTTTAAAATAATTCTTATTTTTTCATTTCCTTCTTCATCAATTTCTTTTTCTTCTGTATATGCATCTAATAAAGCAAATAAGAAAAATCTATCTGCTCATCCTGAAGTCTCTACTATCCAAGGAATAAATTTTGTGTTATTTTCTGGATCAAAATAACTAAGATCTTGTTTTGAATGTTTCATATGGTTTGATAGATCCCAATCTGATCTCCAATGTATTCATTCTAATTCTTTCCATCATCAAAAATCTGTATTATATTCTATATCATAAGCCATTTTAGCATAAAAAACTAATTCACTATCTTCATGTTTTCTTAAACGTAAATTTTCTGGATTATTTAAAAGAGATTTATACCAATCCATTCTTTCTTGTTTCCAGTATTCGTACCATTTTTCCATTTCAGAAGGATGGACAAAAAATTGTAAATCCCATTGTTCAAATTCTCTTTGACGAAATAAGAAATTTTTTGGTGTAACTTCATTTCTAAATGCTTTACCAATTTGACAAATACCAAAAGGAATTTTTGTCCTTGAAGATCTAAGAATCTCTTTGTAATCAAGATAAATAGACTGACAAGCTTCTCATCTAAGATAATACATTTTTTGATTTTCCTCAGTTACTCAAAGAGTTATTCATACCATTAAGTTGAATTTTTTTGGCTCTGAAAGTTCTCATCCGTCCGGACTTTTTATTTTTCAATCTGTAATCATTTTTGCCATATCTTCAAATGACATATCTCAAGTCGGGATTTTTAATTGATCTTCTATAAGTGTATCAAGACGAAATCTATGATGAGTTGTCTTATCTTCTGTCATTGGATCGGCAAAATTTTCTAGATGTCCTGATGCTTTCCATACTTCTTCTGGCGTAATTACTGCACCTTCAATGCCATAAACATTTTTTCTTTCCCTTACCATGTTTTTCCAAAAAAGATCTTTTATATTTCTTTTCATTTCAGATCAAAGCTGTAAAAAATCATATATTCATCTTACTCATCAATATATTTCTGATCAAGAAGCTACAAAGCCTCTTCTGGCACATAAATCTAATACTTTATCAAAAGTTGTTTGTTTTTCGTTACTCATAAATAAAAGATTAAAAAAATAAAAAAAGACTCAACAAATTTGAGTCTTGGGACCTAAGGTAAGAATTGAAAGTTTTTAATATTGTAGAATTTATAAACAACTAACTTTATATTTTCTACTTTATACTTTCTACTTGCCATCGGCGGTTCCACCCAAGTTCTAGAAATATCCTTCTAGCACTTCATTGGTGTTAAATTTTTTCTAGAAATATTTGCCATACCCTGATTAAATATTTAAAAAAAATTAATAGGGTAAATATTTTTCGTAACCACAAGAAAATTTAACTATGGGTAATTATAGACAAAAAATAAGAAAGTCAAATTTTTGAATTAATAAAGTTTTAAAAAATTAGACCTAATAAAAAATTTGATTTTTTTTATTTTGTATTTTATAATTACGGTGTACCTAAATTTTAATTCTTAATTTTATATAAATATATATGGAAACAAATACAAATACAGAGAATATAAGTAAGGGGTATAATAATATTCCACAAATTGATCATGTTAAAAATGATAATAAACAATTAATAAATGAGCTTCTTACTTTTTCACTAAATAAATTAAAGGTAATTGATGATGAGATATTTGCTAATAATTGAAAAATTACTCCTAAACAAATCAAAATTAAAAAAGAACTTCAAAGGATATTACGTTGAGTAACTTGAAAATAATTATCTTTAAGTATATGCCTTAAAAATAATTTATGAGGTTTCTAAAAAAAACCGAAAATCAATTCTTATTAGGTATATATAAATCCATTTTAAATATTGTAATATTTATTATGCAAATAATATTTTATTTTCAGTTTTTTTGATTTTTGCATTTGCGAGTATAATTTTTAAAAAACTATTTAAAATATTATTTATACCATCTAGAACTTAGTAATTAGTTAATTTATTAAAAGAATTTTAAATGTAAAAGTTTTTTTATTTTTTTAAATTTTCCCTTATGTTAAAATTAAATACAGAAACAAATTTATGAAATAATCAAGCTCTTAAATTTGGAGAAATAGATCAAACTAAAAAATTAAAAGATAATATAGTAAAAAAAATAGGTAAGTTTTTTACTATAAAAGGTGCAGAGCATATGTCTTCTGAAGATGAAGAACTAATTTCTAAGTTAGAAGATACTTTTCCAGAGTCAGTGGCTCATGAACGTAATATAGAATTTTGAAAAAAACATATTTGATTTGAGCTTAAGAATTGAAAGATGTTAAAAATTGATAAAGATTTTTTTAAATCATTATGAAGATGGCAACATGCAATGGAAACTACTAAAAATGTTTCTGATAATAAAATATAATGATTTTTAATAAATAAAAAAACTGAAGATATTTTCTAAAGAATTTTATCAATTTATTTATATTTACTACTTTTAATTAGTAATTAAAAGTTATTTTATATTTACATTATTATAAAAAAATATAAAATTGGGATTCAAATTGTAAAAATTTGCTTATATTTTTATGAAACATATCAAGGTAGATATTGAAAATTATGATACAAATAAAAAAGAGGTTTTAAAAAAAATTTCTTTTGTATTAAATGAATCTGATAGAATTGCTATTGTTTGACTAAATTGAGTAGGTAAAACAACATTATTTAAAATTCTTAGCTGAGAAATCAAAGATTTTTTTTGATCTATAGTAAATTGTGGTTCTTTGACTTTTGGTTATCTTTCTCAAATACATTTTGATGATGAATTTAGGCTTGTAAAAGAAGAATTAAGATTAGCTTTCCCAAAAATTATTTCTCTTAAAAAAGAGCTTTTATTAGCCGAAGAAAAAATGAGTAAAAATTCTTCAAATGAAAATATAGAAAAATATATTCAAATTCTTGAAAAATTTAATGCTTTTGGTTGATATAACTATGAATATGAAATACATAGAGTTGCAAATTGACTTGGAATTATTGATCTTTTTGATAAAAGTATCAAAGAGGTTAGCTGATGACAAAGGACTAAAATAGCATTGGCAAAAATTTTACTAGAAAAACCAGATTTTTTACTTCTTGATGAGCCTACTAATTTTATAGATCTTGCAAGTACTGAGTGGCTCGAAAAATATCTTTGCTCGATTTGGAAATGAGGTTATATGGTCATTTCTCATGATCGAGATTTTTTGGATAAAACTTGCCAAAAAACTTATGAGATTACTTGACCTAGACCTTTAGAATTTTATAATGGGAATTATACTTATTATGTAAAAGAAAAAGCTAAAAAAGAAGCTACGATTTTTGAAGATTATGAAAGACAACAAGAATATATAAATTCTCAAACAAAACTTATCAATAGATTTAGAGCTTGAAGTAGAGCAGGTTGGGCAAAAAGTAGAGAAAAAATGATAGATAAGATGGATCTAATAGAAAAACCAATAATATCTCATAAACCAAAATTTACATTTATTTTTGATAAACTGAGTGAAAATAAAGTTTTATATTTTAAAGAAGCTTTTATAGGCAGAAAAGATCCTTTATTTTTTATCAATGAAGCAGGTCTTACTTTATGACAAAAAATTTGAATAATATGAGAAAATGGAGTAGGGAAGTCAACTTTTATAAAGACAATTCTCGGTCAAATTGATGTCCTTGACTGAATTATGAATATCGGTAAATGACTCAAGATCAGCTATTTTTCTCAGCTTCATGAAGAACTAGATATAGATATAACTCTTAGAGAAAATTTTATCAAACACTGATTTGATTACGAGACCGAAAAACTAGTAGCAATAATTTCAAACTATCTTTTTAACAAAGAAGATATTAATAAAAAAGTAAAAGAATTTTCTGGATGACAAATAAGCAAGCTTCTTTTTGCTATCTTAGGCCAAAAAGAAAGTAATTTCCTTATATTTGATGAACCGACTAATCATCTCGATTATGATTTTCGTGAAGCATTAGAGCAAGAATTAGCTAAATACAAGTGAATAATATTGTTTATTTCACATGACAGATATTTTATAAACAAAATTGCAACTCACCTCTGGATCATAAAAGATAACGAGCTTTTTATTAATTACGGTAACTACGAAGACTATTTATACAAAAAAGAAAGGTGACTAAACTATGATCTATCATTATTTGACGAAGAAGCACAACTCAATCTTACCTTACAAGACAAGCTCTGAGAAAAAGAGGCTAGAAGGATAAGAGAAAAATATAGTAGGAAAAAAGGTAGATAACATATTTGATCTTATGAAAAAAAATTGCTTTTTATAAAAAATTTATAAACTGAATT
>CAYRGR010000095.1:0-4553 GCA_964423755.1 uncultured Candidatus Peribacteria bacterium | reverse complement strand
TTATTGTGCTGATTCTGCACCACTTCAACCTAGTAAAGAATTTGTTACAAAAATTACTACAGAGTATGATAAGAATATTACAACAAGTCATAATCAAGCAAGAACTAGAATCTTTTTTCATTTTTTTGCTTTTTCTTCTTGCTCTCAAGCTGTTAAGATAAGAAAACCTCAATACATAGCAAAAAATACTGCTAATAATCATAAAAATCAAAGAGCTCTATTTAAGATAGTTTGTGCAGCAACATCTGCAGATGCAGTATCTCAAATAATTTCAGTTGAAACAACGTTTTCATCAGCTCAAAAATTTATAGCATTAACAAGAGATTGCTTAAATGTAAAAATAAAAGCAATAATTATAAACATGATTTTTTGTAATTTACTCATATTAAAATAATTAATAAATAAAAACATAGTTATTATATAGAAATTTAAATTAAAAGTCAAAAAAAAATATAAAAAATTAAATTAACTATTTTTTTGATTAAGCACATATGGTAATAGAGCCATAAATCTAGCTCTTTTTATAGCAATTGCTAATTTTTTTTGATTTTTAAGAGATACTCATGAATATTGTCTAGGTACAATTTTATTAAATTTTGTAATATATTGTTTTAATAAAGGAATATCTTTATAATCAATGTTTGTAATTCATGCTGCTTTTATAGGGCATTTTTTATTACTCATAATATTAATTAATTAAAATTTAAAATTTATTATCATCATCTAAATCTATTTCTTCATCTATTATATCAGGAGAAATTGCAGTAGCATCAATTTCTTTTTCTTCAAATTCAGATCTTTTATTTAAGAAAATAAGATTACCAATAACAATTTCTGTTTTAAAAGTTCTAATACCATCTTCTCTATCTGTTATTTTTGTTTTTAATCTTCATTCTGCATAAACTAATTTTCATTTTTTTAAATGAACCTCACATCTTTCTGCTAAATTTCACCATGCAACACAGTTTGTAAATTCTGATTCTGATTTTACTTCTCATTTTAGATTTTTAAAAAATCTATTTGTAGCAATAGTAAAAAGAGCAACTTTTTTACCTCAATCTGTAGTCTTAACAAAAGGATCTTTTGTAATGTTTCAGATTAATATAACTTTATTAACTGTTCTCATAAAAATAAATTAAAAAATAAAATTATTCTTCTATTTTTAAAAATAAATGTCTCCAAATATTTTTTTTAATATTTAATGATTTAATTAAACCAAAAAAATCATTTTTATCAGATTCTAACTTATATATTATATAAAATCATGTTAAAGAATTATTAATTTTATAAGCAAGATCTTTAATTCAAACTATATCTTCATTTATAATTTGTAAACCAAAAGAATCTAATTCATTTTTAATTTCTTGAATTAGAGAGTTTCTTTCTTCTTCATTTAATGAAGGATTGATTATGAACATTAATTCATATTTTTTCATATTATCCCTTGGGTTAATATCTTTAAAAAAATTCTTTTAAAGAAGGATATAAAAATATGCTTTGTTTAAAAAGCGTGTATAAATTATAGTAATTTTTTTTTAAAAGCAACAAAAATTTTTAATTTGTAATTTAAATTAATAAAATACGTTTTTAATAAGCCAACAAATGAAATTTGTAAATAAAATTTTTTAAAATGATTATTTGATATTTTAATAAAAATTATTTTGTGTTTTTTTAAAATTCTCTATTATTTTATACTCAATAAAAATTGGTTTTTGGTTTTGTATTATTAAAAACACTTTAAATTAGACTATCCGCCAGCTGGCGGAGTCAAACAATTTTACTTAAGTATATATAATATTTCTTAAATTATATAATATTTTAGCAACTTCTTTTCTTTTTATATTAGAATTAGGATAAAATTTATTTCATGATATATCCATTAATCATTCTTGTGCAATGTAATAAACATATTTTTCATACCATGTTCATGATTGAATATCTGTAAAAATAGATCCTGTTAGATTAGGAATTTTATCTTTTCATAAAACGATATTTAAAATAATTGCTATCGCCTCTATCTTTGTTATATTATTATTTGGTTTAAAAGTATTGTCCGGATAGCCACTAATAAATCATTTATTTACAGCTGTTTCTATATATTTAAAATACCAATCTGTCTCTTTAATATCTTTGAAAGATGATTTTGTAACATTTTCAAGTATTGGTGTTTTTGAAAAAGTAAAAATCATAGCTAAAAGCTCCGCTCTAGAAATTTCTCAATTTGGTTTAAATGTACCATCGCTATATCATTTTGTAACTCATTTTTCATAAAGATAATTAATATAATCTTCGTTTGTGTCTTTAAAATAAGTATTTTGTTTAGGTGTATCTTTTGTTGGTTCTACAGTTTTAGTTGTATTATTAATATTACTCGTACTTGCGATTAATGTACTTGAATCTTCAATTCAATTATAACTTAAATTATTATTAGAATTATTTGCTGAAGGTAAATCAGATAAAGAATGCGTAAAATTATCAAATCATTTTTTTATAGAATCTAAATAAACCAAAGGATTAACTGTAAATTTTCTTGCATTTTCGATACCAAGTCATTTATTAACTGCTTCAAAAAATCCTAATCATGCATCTTTTGCTTCCATAAATGTAAAAGGCCAATAAGGATGAAATAAGGCATCTTTTGTATCTATTTGAAAATGAAGATGTTCTCATGTTGATCAACTAACATTTCATGTATTTCAACTTTTACCAATAATATCTCACTCTTTAACAATATCTCATGTCTTAACATTTAGTTCAGATAAGTGTAAATAACAACTATAAAGAGTAGTATTTTGATTATTATTATTTGGATCAGGAACATTTTTGTGTTCAATAATAATATAATTACCATTTGCGTCTTTATTTCATGCAAAATTTATTATTCAGTCTAGACAAGCAAATATATTATCATTTTTTGTTTGAGGGAATATATCTACTCAACAATGACTTCATACATTTTCATCCAAATTACCACTTTCATAATTTCATAAATAAACTGTAGTAAATATTTTCCATGTTTTTTCTAAATTTCAAGGTAAATATTTTTCTTTTGTTTTAATTGGATACATATTTTATATATTAAAAAAATAAAACTTTACATAAAAAGTTTATCATATAACTATATATAGTCAAAAAAAAAGCTTTTACAAATAAGTAAAAGCTTTTATGCTTAAGATTTAGAATTTATTTGAGATTATATCTATCACATACAAAACCTCTCAAATTGTAATAAATTTATTTGGTTGAAAATATCTATCTCCAAATTGATCTTTCCATTTAAAATTAAATTTATAATTTAATGTTGTAATATAATCTTTATATTCTCATTGTTCATCAATAAAGGTTTTACTATCATTTAAAATTAATTCTGTTCAGATAGTATTTAAAAATATTTTTATAAATTCTCATCTAGAAATTTTATTATAATCATTTATAAATTTACTTTGTGAATTATAATTTATTAGAAATTTTTTAATTTTATTTTTTTGTGAAATATTATCTCAAGCTCTTAAAAACTCATATGTTAAAAAATTAGAAATTATTTCTTTGACTTGTTTTCAAAAAATTTCTCTATCTTGTGTTAGATATCACTGATTTAATTTTATTAAAAATTTTTTTAAACCATTTACACAAGAGTCATAATAAATATATGAACCATCTAAATTAATAGGATTTTTAATTGGAATTTGAAATTTAGTTTCTGTAATGGGATATTTGGATCATTGTTTGAATAAAACTAATTTAATTGGAGCATAATCTAAAGGTATTATATTAAACAAAAGAATGCCCTTAAACGTATCTTCATATGAAAAATTTAATTCTTGATTAATGTTTAAATATTGGCATGATCTAGGATTTATTTTAGAAACATTACAAAATTTAACCTTACCAGTTAAGGCTTTTATTGTATATTTTCATGAATAAGGTATATTTAGTTGATTAGATCAAAAATGAGTTTTAAATATTATTCATGCTAAATTTTCAGATCATAATATGAATTCTTTTTTATTTTTAAATATAAAGCTAGCATTTGTTGGATTATTTAATTCTCATTGTTTGTATACATTAACATATGTAGAATACACAATCTTACTTCAAATTTTGACTTCAATTTTATGTTTTCATGTTTGCAATCATTTAATATTAACTAATCTTTCACCTTTATCTATTGTAAGAATTTTTTCTGGTAAAATATATAAAGCATTTTTATTATAAACAAATTCTATTCATAATTCTGGTATATTTCAATTAAATGGTTTATTAAAATAACTAACATTAAGTTTTGCTTGATAGGTTTTTTGTAACTCAAAATTAGATCATGATTGTCAGATTTTAAATTGTATATTATGAGTTTTTAAAAATACTTCCATTTCTTCTTCTAAAATTTGAGTTCTTGTTTTAATTGTTTTTGGATTAATAACAATACTTGGTGTTTTTTGTATTTGTACAAATTTTCATCATGATTCTAAAAATAATATAGGATCTACAGTATTTGCATTCATATAATCTTTACACATTCATAAATTTACAACACTCATAATATCTGTTCATTT
>CAYRGR010000094.1:0-4554 GCA_964423755.1 uncultured Candidatus Peribacteria bacterium | reverse complement strand
AGCTAAGAAATATGATAGAAATGTTTCAAGATGAGCTTACTTCATTTTCAAATGAGGTATCTTTTTCTAAAGAACTTTATAATATTTATAAAACAATTCAAAAAAATGATAAATTAGATTCTGAAAAATTAAGAATAGTGAATATGGCCATTGAAAAATTTGAATTAAACTGAATAAATTTACCAGAAGATAAAATTTCTCAAATTAAAAAGATAAATCAAGAACTTACAAAACTTTCTTTTCAATTTTCAAAGAATGTTTTAGATTCAGAAAAAGAATTTACCTATTATATAGATAAAATCGATACAATAAAAGAAATACCAGAAGATGTTTTATTACAAGCTCGAGAAGAAGCTAAAAATGAAAATAAAGAAGGTTATTTATTTAATGCTAATAATGCTGATTATTTAATATCATATAGCTCAGATGAGGAAATACGTAAAAAAGTTCGTATTATTTTTAAATCTTTTGCCTCATCATGAGAATATGATAATAGAGAAATTATTTTAAAAATATTAAACCTTAGGCAAGATATGTCTAAATTACTTTGATATAAAAATTATTGAGAATATTCTCTAGCTAATAAGATGGCACCAAGTCCAGAGTTTGTATTAAATCAAGAAGATCAAATACTTACAAAAGCTAAAGAAAAAGGGAAAAAAGAAATCGATGAAATAATTAAGTATTTTAATTTAACTTCATTAAACGTATGGGATCATTGATATTATTCAAGAATTTTGAAAAAAGAAAAATATCAATTAGATAATAATGTTTTGAGAGAATATCTTGAATATGAAAGAGTTCTTAAATGATTATTCGATATTGCAAAAAGACTTTATTGACTAGAATTTAAAGAAACAGGTGTAAAAACATATAGTGAAGATGTAAAAATATATGAAGTATACAAAGATTGAATACTAAAATGATATTATTTACTAGATCCTTTTTATAATGAAAATAAATCTAGTTGAGCTTGGGCTAATATTTTAAGAAATAAAAAAATAATTTGAAATTCAAAAAGACTTCCTTTTGTAATAAATGTTTTAAATATAACAAAATGAAAAGATATAACTTTATTAACCCATGGAGAAGTATCTAGCATGATGTTTCATGAATTTGGACACGCAACTCATGCATTATTATCAGAATCAAAATATCCTGATTTAAATTGATTTAATGTTGAATGGGATTTTGTAGAGCTACCTTCTCAACTGATGGAAAATTGGGGTTATTCTGAATGACTAAAAACATTTGCATTTCATTATAAAACATGAGAACAAATTAGTGATGAATTAGTTGAAAAAATAGAAAAATTAAAAAACTTTTCTACATGAGTATGGAATATAACTCAGCTTATTTATTCTAAATCAGATATGATATTACATACCAAAGCTGTACCAAGTAATATAGAAGAATTAGATAAACTTAATTCTGAAATTATTGAGTCAGTATCTTTATTTAAAAATGATACTGGAAATAAATTCTATACTTCATTTTGACATATTTTTAGTTGAGGTTATGCAGCATGATATTATAGCTATTTGTGGGCTCGAATAATCGAATCAGATATTTTTTCAAAATTTACAGAAAATTGAATATTTGATAAATCTACAGCAGATAAATACTATAAAACAATCTTATCACAATGAAGTCGTAAGCCAGCATTAGAATTGTTTAAAGATTTTATGTGAAGAGACGTAGAATTAGATTGATTTTATAAGCAAAATGGATTTTAATTATAGGTTTCAATATAAAAAACTAAACTAAAAAATTTCCGTATTACGGAAATTTTTTAGTTATAATTAAAATTTTATTCCGTTCAAAAACAGATTAATACTATATTAAAAAAGTCTTTATTTAAGGCTATTTGTTTATTAATTTTTATTAACCACTGATATTATGATTGATTAATTTTATTTTGATTTTTGGAATATTTGAATATAATAATATTCAATTAAATTTTAATTTTTATTTTAATATAAAACATGGCAACAATAGCTGTAGATAAACAAGAATATGAGTTAGCTCTTGAAACTCTAAAATATTATAAAGAAATAATAGACACTTATGAAGCAATAAAAATCTGAGAAGAAGAGAAAAAAAATTGAAAAATTAAAAAATTAAAATCTCTTAGTTCTCTTATATAATTATGGAAATATATTATACTTCAAAATTTTTAAGAGCATTCAAAAAGCTTCCAAAAGAAATTCAATTTTTAGCTGTAGAAAAAGAAAAGATATTTAGAAAAAATATTTGGAATGTTAAATTATATACTCATAAATTAAAATGAAAGCTTAATAATTATTATTCATTTTCTGTTGATTATAATTATAGAATTTTATTTGAGCTTATAGAAAAACAGGATATTTTATTTTTGAATATTTGAGATCATGATATATATAAATAATTTCTTTGAATTATTCGTCTTTAAAGATATTTTGTAACTTTTTTTACTTAAGATTATCCAACTCCAAATATTCATCAATTTTTATTTGCCAAACGAATTCATTTATATGAGAGACTAAAATCATTGCTCATTTATATTCATTAAGAGCTTCTGCAATTATAGGAGTATGACGAAAATTTATATGATTAGTTGGCTCATCTAAAATCAAAAGTCCTGGACGCTGTAAAACCAAAGAACAAAATGCAACAAGTCATTTTTGTCATTCTGATATATCTCCGATTTTAGATTTCATTACATCTCAAGTTATTAAAAATCAAGCTGCAATAGATCGAAGTTCTTGTTCTGTCATAGTTTTTTCAGAAGCATTTCTTAGTTCTTCATATACGGTATTTTGAAAATTAAGATTTGAAAAATCTTGACGATAATATCATATTTTTACTCATGGCGTAACAGTCGATCAAACAGATATTCCTTTTACAATACTTTCTAATAATACACTTTTACCAATTCCATTTGGTCCAGATAAAAGTAAATGTTGTCATCTTCTCAATTCTACATCAACATTTTTAACAACAGGCTCATGATCAAGCAGGATTGAAACTTTATTTATTTTTAATATTATTCATCAAATATCTTCTTGCATTGGTATAGTAAAATCTCTTATAGTTTTATCTTCTTTTCTTACATCTACCATTTGAGATTCCATTTCACTCGCAGCTTCTCTCATTTTTTTGGCCACTAAACGAAGCTTACCTCATTTATGTGCAAAAATTTCTGCTTGTTCTTTTTTTGCTTGAGCTTGTTTTATCATTTGAGCATTTTTCATATTTTCTCTTTCTATACGAGCTTTTATTTGTTCGATCACATTAAAATAATTACCTACATATTGTTCGACTTTTTTTGTATGAATATCAAGATAAAGTACTCAATCTGTAAATGAATTTAAAAAGTCTGCATCATGTGAAATTACAATACAAGTTTTTTTATATTTAAAAAGAAAATCTTGTAAATATCATATTCATTCTTCATCAAGATTGTTTGTTGGCTCATCAAGAAGTAATATGTCTGGATTTTGAATAAGAGCAGCAGCAAGAAGTAGGCGAGCTTGTTGTCAACCAGAAAATGATTTAATAATTCTATCAAGAGGAGCTCTAAGATTTACAAGACTAAGTATTTCAATTATTTTTTTATCAATATTAAAAATAGTTTTATCTCTAAAATATTTATTAAAAAATGTTTTTACAGTTAAATCTTTATCTTCGTTTTGCATTACCTGAAAAGCTGTTGCAATTGTAGATTCTTTATCGATATGAATATCACCTTTTTTTATCTTTAATTCTCCAGTAATCAGTTTAAAAATTGTACTTTTACCTGCACCATTTTGTCACATTATAGTAATTTTTGAACCTTTTCTAACAGAAAAACTAACATCATCTAATATGGGTTTATTAAAAATAAAATCAAAATATACATTATCAAATCTAATTACTGTTTCATTTGTTGTCATAAAATTAATTTAAAAGTTTAAATTTACTAATTTAAGTGTTTTTATACGTAAATAAAATTGTTTTACGGTTTTATAATAGTAGTGAAATCTAGTATAATTTAAAAGGTTTTTTTAGAAAAAAAATATAAAATCAATTCTTAATTAGATATAATTTATTAATTATTTCTAATAATATATCTAAATTTAGATTGTCAAGTTTTGTTTTTTTACAATATAAAAAATATTAATTTTCCAAAATTAAATACTATTTTTTTTCATACGAAAAATCTTATAATCCGAAGTATACGGTAAAAAAAAGAGCACTAGATTTTTGCATATTTTTTAATTTATGATAAGATTATACAGATAATTAATTAGTTGAAAATTGCATAATTAATAATAAACTAATTATATTATAATTAGAAAAACAATACTAAATTTTAAAAACTAATCCTTTATTTTATGTATAAAGAATATAAAACAAAAAATGTTTTTTGGATAGATATTGTAGATCCTACAAAAGAAGAGATTGATAAACTTATTGCTGAGCATTGATTTCATGAGCTTGATAGAGAAGCACTTTTAAAAGAAAATCAAAGAGTAAGAGTGGATAATTATAAAGATTATATTTTTATAGTTATTAATTTTCCTAAATATGATA
>CAYRGR010000093.1:3106-4560 GCA_964423755.1 uncultured Candidatus Peribacteria bacterium | reverse complement strand
AAACAAAAACGACATAGAAGAACAAAAGCAGAAATGGAACTTGTTCGTGAAATAGCAGTTAATGATCAACCTAAACAAAAACGACATAGAAGAACAAAAGCAGAAATGGAACTTGTTCGTGAAATAGTTTGTGAAATTGATGATCAACCCAAACAAAAACGACACAGAAGAACAAAAGCAGAAATGAAACTTGTTCGTGAAATAGAAGATGTTAAAGTTAATAAAACTGATGAATTAAATATTGAATATAAGTCTAAAAAAATTAAACATTCAAATGAATTAGTTAAACTAAAATTTGATCATAATGGAATACCAAAAGATACAATTTTAGAAGTAATTGACACACCACAAAACCAAATAGATGATGAATTCTATATTTGGATAAAATATAAGGAAACAGTACATAGAATTTTGAAATTTTATGTGTTTTTTGTCAGATAAAATCAAATATCTGATGATATTTATAATTTTGTGAAAAGTAGATTACCACAAGATTTTATTGATATTATTGAACAATTTAATGAAAGATTTGGATTTAAGTGAAAAATTCACTTAACCAACCATTCTTTAATTATAGAAAACAAAAATAATGATACTGTGAATATGCTTGTGATGTGAATTTCTTAAAGATGAAGAAATTGATGTTGCTGTATTTAGTTTAGCACTTGGGGGAACAAATTATAAAGATTATTTAGTAGAAGCACATCGTGTATTAGGTTATGGACTTATTTTTATTGCTGAACCATCGAAAAAATATAATGGTGAAGATGGACAAGAAGAATTAAAAACGAAGCAGGATTTAAATTAGTGAATGATGGATCGAATTCAACAAAATATTCGTAATATGGGTTATATATTAAGTAGAAAAGAAGTTTAAAAAACTTCTTTTTTTTTGTATATATTTTTGATTCAGATAAAATTGTCATATATGTTAATTTTTTAAATTAAAATTGACATATAAAATAACTTAATGATTTTCAGTTATTTTTTTGTATTTTTATTTGCATATTTGATTTTTTTATTTATTTTTGTATCAAATTAAGAAAAACAAATTAGAAAAATGAGTTTGAAAATATGAAAAAAAAAATTAAAGATAAAACTCTCAAAATAAGATTAACTGAAGATGATTATTATAACTTTAAGAACATTTATAATAATCTTAGTAAAATAATTTATCCTATTATTAAATCTGTAATAGATAAAAATGAATTAATAAAAAAACAAGAATTAAAGGATAAAAAAACAACAGCAAAAAAAACTAAATGTATTAAAGTTAGATTAACAGAATCTGAATATAATGATTTTAAAGAAAAATGTTCAAATATGAGTGCATATATAACTGATAAATTAAAAGATAATATGAAAACAATTTCTAAAAATGGTAAATTACCTAAAATTAAAAGACCGTACAAAAAAAGAAATCCAAAAACAATTGATTCATCAATTATTGATTC
>CAYRGR010000093.1:0-3006 GCA_964423755.1 uncultured Candidatus Peribacteria bacterium | reverse complement strand
AAATCTGATTTCAAAAACAAAAAGACCGTACAAAAAAAGAAATCCAAAACCAATTCCAAAAACAATTGATTCATCAATTATTGATTCAAATCTGATTTCAAAAACAAAAAGACCGTACAAAAAAAGAAATCCAAAACCAATTGAATCAACAATTGATGATTCAACACAGAAAACGAAAAATGTCGAAAAAAAAATTGAAAAATTTTTAAATGAAAACATTAGTGCAGATCAATTTGAATCAATTATTTCATTACCTAAAACAAAAAGACCGTATAAAAAAAGAACTGAAAAACCAGTTGATTCGGAAGATGTAATTTTTGAAATTACTTCTAATGGTGATTTGCGAAAACTTACTGAAAAACCAGTTGATTCAGCATCTAAAATAAAAAGACCGTATAAAAAAAGAACTGAAAAACCAGTTGATTCGGCATCAAAAACAAAAAGACCGTATAAAAAAAGAAATACCCCATCATGTGATAGTGCTTTTCATGATCTATTATTTGATGAAAAATTCACCTTTATGGATAATAAGGATATAACAGAATATGTTTCTAATAAAACTGGAATTAAAAAGGAATCAGTAGTTGGAACATTATTTACATTTGGGAAATGTTATTCTGCAAGTTGGTTTATTGATAATTTTGTTTATATAGACAATAAAATTTGGTCAAAAAAATATATAAAATCACTTAGCGAAAATGTAGATGTTGATCCATTAACTTATACATCGGAAGAAAAACAAAAAAGTAGAAAATTTATTTGTGAATCAACAAATTTAGCACAAATAAAAAATCCAAAAGTTTTAACATTTGCTTCTAAACAAGGTAATGATGTTCAATATATACAATCCATAAATGATTCTGCTGAAATTTATAATGTTGAAAAAAATCATGCCATTTTTACACAGTATAAATCTTTGAATTTTAATACGAATGATTTTAATATGAATTTTTATGATTTCTTACAAGAAAATATATCTTTGAATTTTTATTTAATAAACGTAGATTGTCATGTTTATTTATCTGAAAGTTTAGCAAAAGAATTAGAAATCATAAATGACAACAAATTATCAGAATATGTTTCAATTACAATTCAAGATTTTAAAGGTTTACGAAATAGAGGACCTTGGGTTGATAGTATGAAATTGAAATATATTGATGTGGATGATAAAACATTAAATTGTATTTCAGATTATTTGTCTAATTATAAATTTTTAGATGCAATAAAATATCAGCAACCTGGACATAAGACTATGCAAACGCTACTATTCAAATTAAAATGGACTAACTAATGATCATTAAAAAAAAGAAGTTTAAAAAACTTCTTTTTTTATCAATATTTTTTTGTTTGTAATATATTTTTATATATTTTTGGTAAATTTTAAAAATTAATAATGAAAACATTACAATATAATTAGAAAAAATGAATGTATTATCTTTATTTGATGGTACATAGAATTTTGAAATTTTATGTGTTTTTTGTCAGATAATTATAACTATAAAAAAATAATAATATGAATAATAGACGAATAAATCTTCAAAAATTATTATCACTTGGTTATCATATCAAAATAACTGATGGTCAAGCTATTAGTGGTGATCCATATGCTATAATCGTTGATAGAAATATTACAGATTTAGAATTTGATAAGATAATTGATGATAAATTACAAAAAGTTACAACAGATTTCACTTGGTTGACTGATGTTAAAATGCAAACAATTGATTTATGCTTAGTTTGTAAAAAAATTGGATTTATACAAGAATTTGATATGTGTAGTAATTCTGTAATAATTATTGATAGTTGTGATGCTAATCATTATCAAAAATTACCAAGAAAATTTCGGGAAAAACTTAATTATTGTAAAGATTTTGAAATTTAATATTATGAAAAGGATGTCTGTAATAGATTGTGGAAAAAAGTTTAAAAATTTGAAATGGTTTAAAAGATTTGATAAAAATAATGAATTAGACTATTTAAATTATTTAATTCAATATGTGGAAGGAAATATTCACAATCAAAATATAAAATTGTCTAAAAGATTAGATAAATTTGATATTTATAAGGAATTACTGAAAATTGAAAATAATTTGATATTTTCAGACAATAATACAATATCATATTTTACAAAAAAACGAATAAATAATTTAGCTAAAAATATTAATTTATGAAAAAATGTAGAATCATAGAACGTATGTTATTTTGATGGTAGTAATGCAAAAGAACGTGTAATTGATTAAAAAACAGAAATAGGTTAGGTGACTGGAACGGTAGACGTGTTGTTTAGTAGGTGTTTTATAGGACTATACCGAAACACGATTGGGGAATTACAATCTATAAGTTGTACGCAGTGAAGCGAGTTTAAAGACTATCCATGTGGGTTCAAATCCTACTCTAATCACAAATTATAAAAAAAATAAAAATTATGAAAATACAACTTATTGATAGAAATGAAGGAATGTGTGAACAGTGGAAATTACAATTCAAAGATTCAGAAGATGTGATAGTACATTGTGGTGATTTCTTTTCATTACCAACAGATTGTGTAGTAAGTCCCGCTAATAGTTTTTGTAAAATGGATGGTTCCTTAGATTATGTTATTTCAATGAGACTTGGTTGGCAAATTTCAAGAAAACTTCAAATTGAATTACAGAAAAATTATAACGGTGAACTTCTTGTTGGTCAAGCGATATTGGTGGAAACTGATAATCCTGAAGTACCATATCTTATTTCCGCACCAACAATGCGAGTTCCTGGAAGTAATATTTCCAATACGGTAAATGTATATTTAGCAACAAAGGCAATATTTCAATTACTTAAAAAAGTAGAGAAAGAATATCCAAATTTAATAAATTCTGTAACCATTAGTGGTCTTGGAACTGGTGTTGGTAGATTTCCATATGATTTGTGTGCATTACAAATGAAAGAAGCATATAATGATTTTTGGTTGGGTAATTATAAATTTCCAGTTAATTGGCAAGAAATAAAACATTTTGAACTTTTAAA
>CAYRGR010000092.1:0-4633 GCA_964423755.1 uncultured Candidatus Peribacteria bacterium | reverse complement strand
AACAGGTCTTTATCTTTAATCACTTTATTTGGTTTATTTAATTCTAAATTTTCAAATTCATTAGAAACAGACACAGAAACTTCTTTTGATTTTTGATCTTTTTCTTCTATTTTAGCATCAGTTACTTCTATTAATTTTTCTTCTTCAATATCATTTTTTGATAAAAAATCATTTGGTATTTCTGATTTAACAGATATTTTTTCTTTTGGATTTGCTGTGGATATGTTCTAAAACATTTGTTTAAATGTCTATTTTGAAGAATCTTCTAAAGTTTTCAATTGTTCAGATGCACTTTCTACAATTATATTTAATCCTTTTTCTATTTGCTTTAGAGATTTACCCTATTTTAGAGATGGTAAAACATAAGATTCCAACAATCTTTTTTTAATACTGTTTACAAATTGAATTTTCTATTCAACTATATTTTCATTTTGAATAGATTGCATTGGTTCTGAAGCTGCAGCATTAGAAGATTGTTCTGTTTTAGAAGCTTGCATATCTAATTCAATTACACCAAGTAAAAATACATAAATCTTTTCTAAATCTGATTTACTTGTTATTTCTAAATGGTTTAATACTTTTTCTATAAAAGTAATACTATTATTACTGTTTAAATGCTGTTGAATAGTATTACTTTTCTATTCTCCCATTCTACCTTTTACCCATTCTAAAAATTCTACAATAAATGCAGATTTAAATTGTTCTAAAATTTGATTATATACATCAATTTTATTTATTCCAATCATTGTTTGTTCCTATTCCTATTTATTAAATTTTCTTTTAAACTACTATATCTTTCCAATTTTTTCTAATTTATCTGATGTTAGATCAAACCCCTATAATATCTAATTCTTACCTAATTCAACATATTCTGATTTTCTCATTTAAAAATCCTCCTCGAAATTTAATCAATAAAGATTAAATCTGTCTACTCTTTGATTTATTTGACGTGTTATCATTGATCTATCATCTGTTCTAACCATAGTTGGCTATAATAATGTATCAGATGACATTTTTGTTAAAACTAATACATTAATTGTATCATTCTAATAATAGGTTGACCCATCAAATGAAATTCCTCTGTAAACTTTATATGGGTCAAAAAATCCTATCAATTCACCGTCTATTTTTCTATATACCTAATATTTCATATAAACTTTATGTGTGTTGATTAATTCCGTTAAGGTTCTTAAACAGGATGCTAATTGATAAGCATATTCACTACCAGAAAAACTTGTCTATCCAGTCTATTCAATAGTTCTCCAAAATTCTGTATAAGGCTTATTTAAAGCATTTAATATTCTGCTCTCATATTGGATATTATAAAATGCCATTAGTACCAAATCCTTTTGATTTTAATTATTCATTACCTTCATTATTAAAATCACTATTAGAGTCTTGTAAATTTACACTAAAAGAATCAATATTTTTTGGAAGAATAAATAAGTAATCTGTTTTATCTGAATTTTCTAAAACATATAATTCATTATTTTGTACACAATTTGCCAATATTTGAATCTCTTTTTGAAAATCAATTTTATTTGCTTTCTATTCTTCTTCTGTTTTATAAAATTCTTTTGTAAATTTTGTTACTTTACCAGAATTAAATATAATACTATAACTTAATTTCTTTTTCTACTAAACTGGCTTGTAAGTTTGTAAATATAAATTTATTGCATTTAAATTTTTAGACAAAACCTATATAAAATCATTACCATATAAATTTTGAATTGGGATAACATATGTTTCTTTTTTCATCTATTCCGTTAGGTGTGATACTAAATGTTGTTTTATTTTCTAAAACTGTTTTGAATCTGTTATTTTAATTTTTCCACAAGTAAATTTTGTAATTTTTCCTGATGAAAATATAAATGCTAAAACAATATTTACGTACCCATTTTCTAAATCTGTATTCATCCTATATATCCTCCCAACTTTGTCAAGACTGTTTTACAAAATCATTCTAAAATTTAATACTTTTATGTATCTACACTTTTGTTTTATAATTTTCAAATTCTTCTTTAGTAAACAGTTTAATTGTTAGATTTTTTGAATTTATAAATATTTTAAATCTATTTATAAATGTGTTATATATTTTTGTATGAACCAACTATGTGTTGACAAAATATTTATGAATTGTTAAATTTATAAATCCCTTTAAATCTTGCATATTATAATCATCTGTTTTTGATTTAAATAAACTAATTTCTTTTTCTAATTTCTCAACTATACGTTCTAAATTAAAAATAATTTCTTGACTCAATTCTTCTTCATCTGATTCCAACTAATAAAAGAGTTGTATAATATCATCATCATATAATAAAATACCTGTTAAAATAGGTTCACAAGTGCTAATATTCTAAATTATTGCTTTCAATAAAATAATAATCACCATCCTATCAATTTTTTGCTTATAAAAAGATAATTAAATTTTTTTACATTAAGTTAATCAGATTTAATTAAAATTACTTTTAACAGGAGTGTGAATTTTACAATGAATGCTATAAATGAAAGTCTATCTTTTAATGAACCATATTCAAAATTAAAAGATACTGAAAACGAATTAAAAATATTGATAAATCATTTAATTCAAGATTTTTATAATATAAAAACTAAAGAAAATGATATAAATGATAAAATAGACCAGCTTATAAATGCTGATACATCTGATATGTCAAATATGGAGAATTAGAATTTTATATTAAAAAAATAGAAATTATTAAAAGAATATAGGGGATTACTTCAACAATATAGAAGTAAGCAATCTATGTTATTAAGAAATTTAACAGAGCTTTCAAAATCAGTTGTTGATTAGCCTTAGAAAATGTAGAGTATTATAGAGCAAAAATAGAAATCTGAAAATTCTATTTCAGAATTAAGTGAATCTAATTTATCAAAATTAACATTTTAGACTGTTATTACAATAGCAGAAAATTTAATGACAAAAGATTTAAAGGAAAATAAAGATGGAAAATAATTTTAATTTGAATAATTTAGGTATTTTTTATAATGAATTAGATTTTGCAGAAGAAAAAGATCAAAAAAAATATATAAAACAACTTGAAAGAACATTTAGAACCAGTATTGAATATAGAAGATGGGTATATATTCAAGGCACTAATCGTATTCTAATGTGCCCTTTTACAAAAATTACTAATGAAATGGAGCCATCTTTAATAGAATTGCACCATCACCCATATACTTTATACAATATAATTGAAATGATTTTGTTTAATTTACTTGATCATAATTTCAATCTTAATATCATATCTTCTTTTAAAATTGTTGAATATATATAGAATTAGCACTTATTAGATTTAGTGCCTTTTGTGCCATTAACAAAAACATATCACGAATAGTATCATAAATTAGAATCAGATTTAGAAATTGATGGAAATACAAAAATAGAAATAAAGTAGGAATGGGTTATCAATAAAGATAAAATTGAATTATTTCAAAAATATTTATCTGATTTAACATTTTTTCAAAATGGGAGTTGAAAAAAAAAAATGAAAAAAAATATTATTTTATTTATTATGTTTTTATTTATTTTAACTTCTTTTTAGACAACAGGTAATTTTTTTTGGGTTACTTCAAATAATGGAACTCCTACATCTATTTTTACATCTGTTATTATTGGAACTCCAAATGTAAATCCACCATTTCCACAAGTAGATACAACAGTATATGATTTATTAAAATTATACACAATTTATTCCACAAATAAAAATAGCACTTCTATGCTTCCATAGATAGAAATAACTGGTAGTGGGAACATATCTGGCAACATAGGTTCTAATTCTAATGCCAATTCAATAATTAAACTAACTGGGTCTATTAGAATAATTGGGGAAATACATGTTGGATTAAATAGTGATTTAGAAAACGTTGTTAAAACATTTGGATCATGTGTTTATGGTGATATTATAATTTTAAATTCATCGATAACATTTCCAACATTTACATTTCCTGAATTTCCAAATTTAGAAAATAAAGGAAATGTGTTTTATGATAATAAAAAAAAGCAATATGAAATCATTTAGAGTGGCAAATATAATAATGTCGTTCTATCTGGAAACGATTCTTTAAAAATTACAGCTAATGATGGAACGGTTTCTATTATTTTAGATAGATTAGATATGAATGGTAGTGGGGATATAATAATTGAAGGCAATAGTAATGTTATTTTATACATTGTTGAATCTTTTTCTGCAACAGGTTCTGGAAAAATAAATAAAATTAAAGGAAATCAAACTCCAAATAAGTTAACGATTTATAATAAAGGCTATACTAATTTAACAGGATCAGGAGATATTTCAGGTATTTTCATCACTGAAAAATTGAATTTGTCTAAAACTGGTAGTGGAAACTTTTTTGGACATATTTTAGTTTCAAATGAGCCAAACATAAATGTTACAGGTAGTGGAAATATTAATGGTGTATTATACGCCCCAAATAGTAATATAAATTTTACTGGAAGTGGGAATACTTACAACATAATTTCTAAGAATTTTAAACAAACTGGATCAGGAAACATTTTTAATGCAACATCTTACATAGATAATACTGATTCAAATTATAAATTCATAAACATTTTTCCATTTAACTTATTTTGAAAAAAAGGTGATACAAC
>CAYRGR010000091.1:0-4679 GCA_964423755.1 uncultured Candidatus Peribacteria bacterium | reverse complement strand
AATTTTCTTCAAACATATCATCAACCAACATAATATCTTTTGGTCAACCAAGTGTCGCAACAGAAAGAGCTTGAGTTATTCATCTTTGGAATAATGCAGATCAATGTACTCTAGGTAAAATTCAAAATTCAGTTTTTATTGATCTTACTTCATCTAAGTTTCTACCATCTAATCTTGCTTTTTTTTCTAAAATATTCTTTCTCATGTAAGTTTTTACTGTTTTATATACAAACTCTTCAATTTCATTTTCTTTCATTTCTTCATTATCCTCTACATATCATAAAAATTGTTTTACATCATTTTCTAGCTCTACTAATTTTTCATGAAATTCTATTTTTCAAGTATTGTATAATGGCTCGATTTTTGTATCTGTAATATAATCTTTGATTTTTTTGTAAAGAATTTCATTTGGAGATTTTATAATAAGTTTTGATTTTGGTAAAGCGTAGATTTTTTTATATTCTTCTATAAAATCTATTTGAGCATTACAAAAAGTCTTTATTATATCATGTGCATAATTAAAGGCATCAAGTATAATATTATCATCAATTTCATAACATTGAGATTCTACCATAGTAATAGAATCTAAAGTACCAGCTATAGTAAGGTCAAGTTTACAATCTTTTAAATCATCTATAGATGGATCAAATTTAAAAGTATTATTTTTGTCCAAAATAATTCTAGCTCCAGAAATTGGTCATTCAAATTCTGTACATCAAGCTAACATTAGAGCTAAACTAGCTCAAGAAATTGCAAAAAATCCATAATCTCATGATCAAGAAGATGATAAAATTGTAGAAATAATTTGTATTTCGTTTAATGTTCATTTTGGGAACATAGGTCTAATAGGTCTATCTATAATCCTAGAATTTAATGTAGCGTTTTCGCTAGGACGAGCCTCTCTTTTCATAAATCTGTTTCATCAGATTTTACCTGTTGCGTAGTATTTTTCTACAAAATCTACAGTTAAAGCTAAATCAATATTTGCTGGAGTTTCTTTGATCTCTTTTACTCCTGCAGTCGTAAGAAGATAATTTCAATCTTCGTCTCTGATGACCACACTTCAATCAATAAGAAGTGCAATTTTACCACTTTCAAAAGTGATATTTTTCCCTCAGATATTATAAGTCTTTGATACCACCTTTAATTTTGGTGCATCAACATCTTTTACTCAAATAATCATAATAAAAAAAGTAATATAATAAAATATTACCTGTTTGAATTTTTTGAAAGCTTAGCTTAGTTGACAGTCAATAAACTTCAGAGTTTCTAAAATTTATTAACCACCAGCTATTTGCTAAACTATTATTTTCAAACAAGTATCGGTATTATATATAAAAAATGTAGAAAGTAAAATTTTTTGATTTTTTTAAGGTTTGATTTTTATTAAAATTAAATAAGTTTAGATACATATTGCTGTATTTGTGAAAAAGACTAAACTAGTCTTTTAAAATATTCATCTAAACTATCAATTTCTTTTATAGTATTTTTTTCAAAGAGTAAAAATCTACTCCATAAAATTTTTGATAAAAAATAAAAATCATGACTTATAGTAATTGTTAATCCTTTGAATTCTTGTAAATTTTCTTCTAACTTTTTGACTGCTTCTATATCTAGATAATTTGTTGGTTCATCTAATAAAAGCGAGTTGTATTTTTTTATATCAAAAATAAGTAAAACTAATCTTGTTTTTTGGCCTGGGCTAAGTAAAGATGTTTTTAATAATCCTTCTTTAATGTTAAATTGAAATTTAGTTAAAATTCTATTAATTTCTGTTTCATTATTTCATAATATTCAAGCAATAATTTCTTTTACGCTTTTATTTTTATCCAACGATAAATATTCTTTTGTAAAATTTCAAATAGTTAAACTTGGAGGAATTACTATTTTTCAAGAATTTGGAATTAAATCTCAAGTTATAAGTTTTAAAAATGTAGATTTACCACTTCAATTATTTCAAAGAATAACAACTTTATCATTTTTACTTATTTCAAGATTATCTATATTAATAATAGTTTTAGAATTTTTATATCCAAATTTTAATTTTTCAAATTTAATTGAAGAATTTGGTATAAAATTTAGGTTAAGATTAAATTTCATTTTCTTTTTTGTTTCTGGCTTTTTATCTATATCTATTTGTTGCATTTTTGAACATAATGCTTTGATTTTTTTTCATGTGCTATTTTGAGATGATTGTTCATGAGCAAATTTGATTCACTTATCGTTATCTGGTAATTTTTTAATATTAGACATTCATTTATTAGTCCATTCTTTTGCTTTTTCTATAAGTTTTTTTGCTTTATTTATTTCTGCTAATTTTTTTTCATATTCCAATAAAATATGTTTTTCGTTAAGTGATTTTTGTTCTTCATAAAAAGAATAATTTCCAGAATATTCTATAATTTTATGAGATCTAGAGTCTATTTCTAAAGTACAACTTGTAACACTATCCAAAAAATATCTATCATGAGATATAATTAAGGCTATAACATTGTTTTTATTTAAATAATCTATAAGCCATTTTATACTCAAATAATCAAGATGATTTGTTGGTTCATCAAGTAAAAGTAAATCTTTTCAAGACAGAAGGGAACAGATTAACAATACTTTTGATTTTTCTCAAGAACTTAAATTATTTATGATAAAATTTAAATTAAATTTTTGTCACATTATTCAATTTATAATTGAATTTATTTTTTCTTCAAAATTATAACCATCAAGTTTTTCATATTTATCAAGCAAATCTCAATATTTATCTAAATTTATTTTATCTTGAAGATTTTTTTCAAGAATTCTCATTTCTGTTTCTATAATTCAAATTATTGTTTGACTTTTAATATATTCTCAAATTGTAATATTTCACTCAATAACAAGCTCTTGTTTCATATATCATATTTGAATATTTTGTTTGTGAAAAAGTATTTTTCAGTTGTCTAGATTTTCTTGTTGTAAAATTAATCTTAAAAAAGTGGTTTTGCCACTTCAATTATCTCCAACTATAGCATATTTAATATTTGGATTCAAAATAATAGAAATATCTTTAAATATTTCTTTTTGATTATAAGATTTTGATAAATTTATAATTTCTATCATATTATTACTTTAATAAAATATAAAAACCGCTTTTTTTATTAAAGTTAAAAAATAGCAAAAAACTATTTAATATTTCTCATGATAAAAATTTAAATAATAAAATTAATTCTTTTGAGTATACCTAAACTAAATTGATCAACGCTTGTGCTCCGCAGGAGCTAGTCTGCTTTAAGGTATTTTTAAAATTTATCCTCGCGAATGCGGGGATCAAAATTTAGGAAAACCAAATTTTCTTGGGTATATTATATGTAAAAAGTATAAAAGTAAAATTTAAAATTTGATAATTTGACATTTTTTGTTATTCTAGAATGGATTTAAAATTTTTTTAATTTAAATTTATGTTTATTTCACCATTACAATTTATAATTATCATAGCTTGATTTATATTTTTTATTTTTGCTGTTGATGCATTTCAAAGACAAAAATTTAATGTGCTACATTTTTTGATATTTGTTTGATGATCTATAGTTATTTTGATTTTTACTTTAAATGTAGAATTATTAAATAAATTTGGTTCATTTTTTTGATTAAATAGATGAGCAGATTTATTGGTATATATTTCTATAATATGATTAGCTTATTTTTATTTTGAAATATTAAATAAAGTCACAAGACAATCTTATAAATTATCAAAAATGATATCAGAGCAGGCAATACAGCAATGATTATCAGATTGAATTATTAAAAATTTTATACAAACTAAATGAGAGAAAAATGAATATTTGTTTTTGATTAGAGCTTATAATGAAGTTAAAACTATAGATAATGTTATAGATGAAATATTTAAAAAATGATTTTCAAATATTCTTATTATAAATGATGGATCTATTGATGATACTTTGAATATTGTATTATCAAAAAAAGATGAATTTAAAACTAAAAATATCCTTGTTTTATCTCACTTGGTAAATAGATGAGGCTGAGCAGCAAATAAGACATGATTTGAATTTTTGAAAAGATATTGAAATAATTTAAAAAATATAAAATGGGTTATTACTTTTGATGCAGACTGACAAATGGACGTTAATGATACAGATATTTTTATAAAAAATATAAATAAATGAGATTATGAGATTTTGTTATGATCTAGATTTGTTGTCTGATGAAATGCAAAAAACATTCCTTTGTTGCGTAAAATTATTTTATTTTGATCAAAAATAATTACTTATTGTTTTAATTGAATTTGGCTTACAGACCCTCATAATTGATTTAGATTTATTAAGTTGTCTTTATTTCAAAATATTAAAATATTTTCTGATAATATGACTTATGCTTCAGAGCTTTTAGATGAAATTAAAAGATTAAAGTTAAAATATCTTGAAGTTCCAGTTAGTATTTTATATACAGATTACACTTTAAATAAATGACAAAAAAATTCTAATGCAATAAAGATATTTTTAGAAATAATTTATAAAAAATTCTTTTTTAAGTAAAAGAAGATTAGTATAAAGTTCAAAAATTTTTTGTTATATAAGATTTAATTATTAATTTTATTGTAATTTTGTTATTTATAAATTTAAGAGTACCTGTCTTTTTTTTTTTTTTGATATCTCAAAATATTCATATATAATAAATTAGCTAATAGC
>CAYRGR010000090.1:0-4712 GCA_964423755.1 uncultured Candidatus Peribacteria bacterium | reverse complement strand
GAGACATCAAATATTAGATGTGTTGTTTCTTTATGATATTTATCAGCTCTTCCAAAAGATCCTAAAGCATGACAATCAGGTAATTGATCAGCTTTAGATTATACTTATGCTGTATGACCTCTTAGTTGAGTTATTAAACAAATATATGAATTAAGTATGTGAGTGGAATCAGATTGAGAAAAAACTAAATGTTGAAGCTGAGTAGATTCTTGAAATGATGATAATAGATATGAAATGTGAATGACATCAAAATGAATTAATACTAGAACAAACGCAAATACTGCTATTCCGGCTGGACCATTAAATACTGCTATGAGTAATTCTACTAATAATGCAATCACTACTTTAACTAGTTGTAGAATGGCAAATAATGTTGCTGCAGTTGATGGGGATACTAGTATTAATCAATCTGCTGTAATCTGAATAAGATGAAATTGTCAATAAAAATTTGATAATTAATTTTATCTTTCTAAATTTGAACTTATTTTACATAAGTGGAATGAAATAAAAATTCATTCCACTTTTTTTGATTATTTTTACGTGATTTTGTAAAAATTTGATTTTTAGGTTTTTATTCTTAATATCTTAATTATAAGATATAACTATATTTATAAAATAATGTAAAATATTATTATGTACTCATATATTCAATGAACAATTTTAAATATAGAAGATAACAAAATTTCTGTTTTAATAAAAAATTCTTGATTATGATTAGAAATTTCTGTTTCTGCAATTACTTTATCAAAAATAAAAATATGACAAGAAATTGAATTATTTTTATATCATCATGTTACAGATGTTTCGGAAGCCCTGTTTTGATTTGAGACAGAATTAGATAAAAAGATTTTTAAAAATCTATTAAAAATAGATGGGATATGAGGTAAGGCTGCTATAAATATTTTATGAATTTGAATAAATAATTTAATTAAAGCAATAGAAGAAAATGATGATAAATTCATTTCTACTATTCCATGAATTGGTAAAAAAACTGCATTAAAAATAATTCTTGAAATGAAAAATAAGGTTAAAGCAGATGATTTATTTTGAAAAGATAAAAGTTTACCTCTTTCAAAACCATTTGATCAAGATATTATACAAACTTTGGTACAAATGTGATATGATAAAAAGAAAGTTGAAAATATAGTAAAAAATATTCCGGATGATTTGTCTTCTGTTGAAGAAAAAACTATTTATTGTATTAAATGTTTAGGATAAAATTGAAAAAAATGAGTCAAAATAAATTACCTATTCCCTATCATTATGGCAACAAAAAAAGTCTATTTAAATACCATTGCTCAATTAGCTGCAAAATTTTCTACAGCTTTTATTAGTATTTTTCTTATAAAAATTCTTACAAATTATCTAAGTATAGAGGATTATTGATTGTATTCAAAAATTTATAATTATATGTCAATTTTTGCTGTAATAGCAGATTTGTGATTATTTACAATTACAATTAGAGAAATTTCAAACAATAAAGAAAATAAAGAGACTGTTCAAAAAATCATATGAAATATGATGAGTATAAGAATGATACTTTGAATATTAATTATATTTTTATCAGTTTGAATTGCATATTTTTTACCATGATACAATAGTAAATTGGCTATAACATCAATTTTTATTACTTGATTTTTTGTATATTTTTGATTAATGAATAGTGCGATTTTATCCTTACTTCAGGCTTATCTTAAAACGGAATATTCTTTTATTTCTACTACAACATGAAAATTAGTAAATTTTATTTTAATAATTTTAATAGTTTTTATTTTATACCCAAAAACACAAATTATTTGAAATGCCGAGGCACAATTTTATTCATTTTTATTAATTATGTGAGCGTGAGTTTTTGGAAACATAATAATGACTGCGATGATTTATAATTATTCACGTACTGTAGAAAAAATTAGCTTCAAATTTCATTTGCCTCAAATTAAATATTTAATTAAAGAATCAATACCTTATTGATTGGCAATGTTTTTGAATGTAATTTATTTTAAAATAGATGTAATACTTATATCTATATTAGAAGCTAGTAAAACTGCAGATATTAGTATTGCTTTATATTCAGTACCTAGCAAAATTGTAGAAGTAGGCATGATGTTTTGATGACTTTTTTTACAATCAATGTTGCCACTTTTTTCTCAAGCAATCAAAAATAAAAATCAAGATGAAATAAATTGATATGTATTAAAATCTTATAAATTATTATTTGTTTTTTGAGTATGAATTGTTTGTTTTTCGTTAATAAATTGATATGAGATACTATATCTTGTATCTAACAAAGAATATTTAAATCATACAAAATATATTTTTAATTCTTTAGATGCTTATAAAATTACTGTTTTTATATTTTTATTTTATTTTATTTCCTCAATTTTTACATACTTACTTATTGCATCATGAGAGCAATCTAAATTATTAAAAATTAATTTTTATATTGTATTAATTAATATTTTTTGAAATATTATTTTAATTCCAAAATTTTCTTTTATTTGAGCCGCTATTAGTACTGTTGTCTCACAAATAATACTTTTATTATGTACATATTTTGCATCTCGTCATATTTTTAAATTTAATTTTATGCCAAGTTTTACAATCTGAACTATTTTAATTTGAATTTTTGCATCATTAATTAATTTTATATTTTTAAATCAAATAAAATTATTTTATAATCTTAATATTTTTGTTTCGCTTGCTTCTTCTATCTTATTATTTTGAGGAATTTATTTAATTTTAATATATTTAATTTTTATAAAAACAAAGAAATCTCTTTAATATATATCTAATAATAATTATTTTTTGGCTTCTTTCCAATTGTTTCATATTCAAATATCTACAAATAATTTTGCTTCAAATAAAATTATATTTTCCATAATGCTTTTAATTTCTTTTTTTAATATTTCAAGTTCGTTTTTATAAATTTCAAATACAAGTTCATCATGTACTTGCATAATCATTTTAGATTTATAATTTCATTGAATTAAAAATTTATTAATTTCAATCATTGCTATTTTAATTATATCAGCAGCTGTTCATTGAATTGGCATATTTATAGCTTCTCTTTCGGCTTGAGAACGAATTATTTTATTAGAATCATTTAATCAGGATATATATCTTCTTCTTCCAAAATATGTTTCTACATAAGAAGATATTCTAGCTTTTTGTAATAATTCTTCATAATAATTTTTTACTCAAATATATTTTTCATAAAATTTTTGAATATATAAATTTGCTTCTCAAAGACTAGTATTAATATTTTTTGATAAACCAAAACCAGAAATCCCATAAATTACACCAAAATTTACAGTCTTTGCTTTACGTCTAAGATCACTTGTAATTATAGTATTTTCTCAAAATAGAAATTTTGCAGTTTTATTATGAATATCTTCATTATTATTAAATGCTTCAAGCAAAATTTTATCTTTGCTTAAATTTGCCAAAATTCTAAGTTCTACTTGAGAATAATCTGAAATTAAAAAAACATAATCAGAACTTGTAGGAATAAAACAAGATTTAATAGCATCTGAATATTCATCTCAAAATGGTATATTTTGTAAATTTGGATTTTCGCTAGATAATCTTCAAGTAGAAGTTTGAGTTTGGTTATATGTAGTATGAATTTTTTGATTTTTAGAATTGATAAATTTTAATAATCAATCAACATAAGTATTTAATAATTTTTTTAATCATCTATATTTTAATATAATATTAGCTATTTCATAATTTTTGCCCAACTCAGATAACACTTCATTATCAACACTAAAACCTGTTTTATTTTTTTTGGTTTGAGGTAATTTTAATTTAATAAATAAAATTTCTTGAACTTGTTTTGATGAATTAATATTAAATTTTTCTCAAACTAATTCATATATTTCTTTTTCTATTAATTCACATTCTTCATTTATTTTTAATCAAATATTTTTTAATTTTGAAGAATCAATTTTAACTCAATTAAATTCCATTTTTGCTAAAACTTCAATTAAATCTGATTCTATTTGAAAAATATAATCCAATCATTTTTTTTCTTCTTTTAAAGAAAAATCTTTCAAATCATTATAAGAAAAAATTGCTTTTTCTGAAGCAAAAACAGAATTGATATCAGCAGTTTGATAATCATGTTTTTGATACATATATTCATTAAAATCTAGATTTTTAAACCTAGGAAAATAAATATAATCTTTTAATTTAATATCTATAAATTTTGTCATAAATTGTTATGTTAAGTAATTTAATATTTTATTTTTAATTATTTTTTTGTATAAAAAATTATAATTTTTCCCAATCCTCTATTTTTCAAGGAACTATTTTAAATATTAGATTTTGTTGAATATTTTTTGTATGTTTTATTTCATGATATTTTTTTATATCTCTATTTTTTAATTTTTTTAATAAATGATTAAACTCAAATTTTATCTGTCAGGATTTAATAGGAATTAGATCTTCTAAAATAAAAGTATTTATTTTTTGTTTATCAAAATTGTATCCTCTATTTTTAGCTTCTTGCAATATTTCAAAAAGATATGCATTGATTTGATTAAAGTTTTTTCTATCATTTTTAAAACGATTTAATTGAGGATGATTTTTATAACCATTAGTTTTTCATTCTAAAACTTTTTTTGCAAGTAAACTTTCTCTCCATAATGCCACTAATCCTTTTGAATCTAAATATTTTGGATGAATTGACCATAAACGCATAGTTAATTTAA
>CAYRGR010000089.1:0-4788 GCA_964423755.1 uncultured Candidatus Peribacteria bacterium | reverse complement strand
GTCGACTCCGCCAGCTGGCGGATAGTCTACTTTAAAGGATTTTAAAATTTATCCTCGGAATGTGGGGATCAAAATTTAGGAAAACCAAATTTGCTGGGCATATAAAAAATATATTTTGGGAATTAGCCAAGTGGTAAGGCAGTGGACTTTGACTCCACCATTCGGGGGTTCGAATCCCTCATTCCCAGCCATAGAAGAATTAAAATCTTAAAATTAATTTACTAAAATATCTATAAAATCATCTTTTTGTCAGTCTTTTAAAAAAGAATGTAAAGCATTTCTAGTTGCTAATAATCATAAATTTGCTCAATATTTTCTACGAGGAGAAATTTTTCATACAAGATTTTTTATATAAGAAGAATTTAAATTTAAAATTTCAGTTACCTTTTTTCAAATAATACTTTCTCAAAAAATACTAGCACAAGCAGTAGTTATAATAGAAGTGTTTCATATAAAAGAAAAGTTCTCAATTTTATTTTTTTTAATTTCTAAAAATACTTCAATATCATCTCCACAGACCCTACTTTGTTCCTTGTGTTTAATTGTAAAATTTTTCATGATAAATTTATTTGGTGACTCTTTTGCATATGTCATTATAATTTCATTATAAATGTCCATGATTTTAATTTATTAATTTTTAATTTCATTGATAAATTGTGATCATAATTTAAAAAATTTATCAATATCAGATTTATCATTGTATATATAAAGACTTAATCTAATTAAAGCATTTATTCAAAGAGATTTTATAAAAGGTTCAGCACAATGATATCATGCTCTTATGCATATATTTTTTTCTGCCATATAATCTTCAAAATCAACAGAATGAACTTGAGGTATATAAAAAGAAAAAACTCATACTCTTTTTTCTAGTTTTTGATTTCAAATTAATATAATATTTTTTCAAAGTTTTTTAAATCAATCTAGAGTATATTGTATTAATTTTAACTCATTTTTTCTTATAGCTTCATATCATCAAATTGATTCTAAATATTCTAAAGCACAAAGCAAACTAATCGCTCATACAATATTGGGCGTGCCAGGCTCAAATCTAAAAGGAAGACCTGATGCTATAAAATTATTTTTTTCTACTGTATCAATTGCTCATCATCATCAAAAAGCGGAAGTCAGCTCTTTTAATAAATTTTGCTTTCAATATAATACTCAAATTCAAGTTTGAGCCATAATTTTATGTCATGAAAAAACCAAAAAATCACAATCAAGATCTTGTACATTTACTTTAAAATTTGGTACAGCCTGACTAGCATCTACTATAAAACGAACGCTATTTCTATTATTTTTTTTATTTATTATTTCTCATACTTTTTTTAAATCAAAAATTGATCAACTGACATTTGAAACATAACATAAAGAAATCACTTTTACATCCGAAGTTAATTTTTTTTCTAAATCATTTAAATCTAAACAAAAATCATTATCTAAATTTATATAATCAAGTTTTATTCATATTTCATCTTTTAGAATCAACCAAGGAACAATATTGCTATGATGTTCTGATATAGAAAGTAAAACTTTATCTCATTTTTTTAAAAAATTTGATTTTTTTAAATTCTGCGCAATTAAATTAAGAGCATATGTGGCATTATAAGAATAATTAATTTCAAATTTACTTTTTGCATTTATTAATTGAGCAACTTTATCTTTTGATTTTTCATAAAGAATTTCTGATTTTTCAGAAAGAGTATACATTCAACGATGAATATTTGCATAATCATTTTCCAAAAAATGACTAGTTCAATTTATTACATAGTATGGCTTTTGTGTGCTTGCAGCATTATCTAAAAAAACAATTCATGGATTATTTTTAAAGATAGGAAAATCCAATTTAATTTTGTTCATTATTTATAATTTAATTGTAACTAATAAAATTTATATATTTTTTTCTAAATTTTAATTTATGTTTTTTATTTATCGCCAATATTCAAAAATTGTTTGTAAATTTTTAATATATTTTTATCAAAAATATTAATATTTTGATCCCTTAATTCTTTAAAATTTTCATATATTAATCATTTTAACATAATAGCCGTGGCATTCTTTTTGTCAATTCATCTAGATTGTAAATAAAATAATTTTTTATTATTAATTTTTTCAATTTTAAGACCATGAGATGCTTTAACATCTTGAGATAAAATTTCTAAAGAAGGACAGCTACTTATTTTACCATCATTTCATAAAAAAATATTTTCAAAATTATTGTTTGCACAAATATTTTTAAGTCACTCATTAATTTTTATGTTTCAATTTACATTAATTTCTCATAAATTATGCACCATTGATATTGTTTTTATATTAACATTACAATTTGATGTTTTAATTTCTGAATTTATTTTTAAGTTTATTTTATTTTTTGAATTTGAAAGTAGTAAAAAAACAATATCTAAACTAGAGTTTCAATTACAACTAATATTTAACTCGTAATTAATATTTGTATATATTAATCAATAAATATTTAAACTTGATTTTTTATTTAAAACAATATTTCTTATATTTTTTTTTGAATTATTTGTAAAATCAAATATATATTCTTGTTTATTGATTTGTATATTTTTAGGACTTTGTGTGACTAAAGTTTTCATTAAGTAAAAAATAAATTATATACTTAAGCAAAAATGTTTGATGATTTTTAAAAAGAAAAAAACCGAAAACTAATTTTTATTAGATATAGTTTAAATTAAATTTTAATATTGCTCAAAATAAATTTGATTTTTTGGTACATCAAAATCTTCTAAAATATATCTTATATCTCATACAACTTTTGGTCATCAACAAATATAAAATTCTTCAAAATTAGAAATACTATTTTTATTTAAACAATCTGATATATATCATTTTTTTGTACCATATTTTTCATCTCTAGATAAACATATTAAATAATCAAAATTTTTATATTTTTGTTTAAAATTAATTAACTTATCTTCATAGAAAATATCTTCTTTATGACGTACTCATAAAATTAAAAATAATTTATTTTGGATTTTATTCTCAAAACATTTATTTATCATGAAATATAAAGGAACCAATCATGTACCTGTTCATAAAAATAATTTATTTTTTTTACTATTATTTAAAATAAATTTTCCTAAAGGTCATAATACATCTATACTATCTCAAATTTCTAAATCACAAATTTCTTTGCTACCACCTTTTCAATCTTCAACTCTTTTTATTATAAATTCATGATCTTTTCAATTAGAATAAGAAACAGAATATGCTCTTTTTCATGATTTTGGTAGTATAAAAGTAAAAAATTGTCAAGCTAAAACCTCAATAAATCCATCTCATTTAAAAATTAATTCATAAACATCATGTGTTAATTTATTTTTATTCGTAAGAACAAATTTATGTGTAAGCATGTTTTTTAAATAAAAATTTATAAAAGTTTATCGATTGCTTCTTCAAATTTTTCAATAGGTAATGCTCAATCAATAAGAGAATATTTTCCTGTTTCACTATTAATAATTAATGTTCCTGGAGTTCATCTTATTCAAAATTTTTGTCATTCTACAGTATTTTGATTATATAGGTCAACATACTTATTTGAATTTATACATGTTTCAAATTGTTCAATATTTAATCAAAGTTCTTGTGCTAAAGGAGATAATTTATCTCTACCAAAAGTAGATCAATTTAAAGATTGTGTATTTTCATAAATTTTATTATAAAAATCCGCATACGCTTTAGATCATCATAATTCTCAAGCACACATTGATGCAAGTGCTTTTATTTCAGAATTTTCATGAGCAACTCAACGATAATTTTTAAAAATTGAATTAATTTTATCTCAATATTTTTCATGAAGTTTTTTTATTATTCAGTCTTGAAATTGTCTTATACAAAAAGGACATTCCAGATCACTATATTCTACTAACATAATTTTTGCATTTTCATTTCATTCAATATAAGCATTTTGTTTAATTGATAATATTTCATCTTGTGTAAGAGTTTTGGGTTCATTATTATTATTTTGTAAAACATCATTTCATTGTGTAGCCTTATATTGATTTACAAAGTTTTTAATTTGATCAAGATTTACTTTATTTATTATTTCATAATTTTCTTTACCTCAAACTTTAGAATATTCTATTTCTATAATTTTTTGTCATAATTTATCTACAATATTATTTGATAAATAATAGCCTCAAATTATTAAAAATAATACCATTAAAATAGATATAATGTAATTATCTATATTATGTGGTTTATTTACTGTTTCTTTATTTAAATTAACTTTATTCATATAAAAATATTTAAAAAATAATAAATATACTAAAACAAAATTGGTAGATAATCCAATTAAAATTAAATCTAATTTAGATTACTTTTAAAATATTCCTCATAAAGGATTAAAAATTTTATTAAGTATGAATATAGAATATTTAAATTTTTTTATAAATCAAATTTATCTAAATATTTTTATTATACACTCTAATTAATTTTTTTATCTGTTTTTTTTTTTTTTGATATCTCAAAAATTCCGATATAATAAAATAACTAATAGCTGATAGCTAATTAAAGTAAATTAAAATAAATTAAGAAAATTTTTTTAATTTCTAAAAAAGAATCCACTCATCCTAATATGTCATTTTCCGAAGGAGAATTTCTTTTAGAAGAAATTAATTTCAGTTAAAAAGGATCCTCGCTTCGCAAGGATGACAAAAATAATGAAAAATCCTTAATAAAGTATCCTCTAATTATTTTTAATATGAAAAAAACAATATTTTATCATCCTCGTAAAGATAAGGCAATGCCTTATCTCAACAGGCC
>CAYRGR010000088.1:0-4825 GCA_964423755.1 uncultured Candidatus Peribacteria bacterium | reverse complement strand
ATTATAAACAAAGCCTACGCAGCAGATTACACAAATAGATTTCCTACTACTAAATGAGACCAACTTTGAATACTATTACAAAGTGGTACACTAATGCCTATTCAAGCAACTTTAACTTGAGTGGATGTGGTAAGTACTACAGAAAGTTATAAAGTATATTTTACAAACACAAGTACTTTAACTTGAACATGAGATATTATTTATCAAGTAAAAAATGCTATGACAACATGATGATCAAAATATCCAGGTTGTGATACTTATGATATTGTTGTCGGCAATCAAGTCTGGGCTGCTTGTAATGTATGAGCTACTACTGCATGGACTAATCAAACTTTTTCTAGTGCAACTGCTGCTCGTGATGCTACAATAAATTCTTGGGCTTGATGATTGTATCAATGGTGAAGAAATGATGATGTATCTACGGGCTCGTTTATATCAAGTACATATACTTGATCTATACCAAGTAATTGATATCTTTGAAACAATAATTTTTATAAATGACATGCTTGACCTACTTGAACTTGAGAATGGCTTCAAAGTGAAATATGAAGCACTACTCCAAATAGATGGACATGAAAAAATCCAGAGTGACCATGTGCTGCTTGATATCATGTACCAACTTCTATAGAATGGCAAAATGTATGTAATAGTATAAAATGAAGTTCATGTATAAATTGAGAAAATAATCCTACTCTTATTTCAAGTATACAAAAAATATTAAAATTACCTTTTGCAGGGTGTCGTAATTGGAATACTGGTACTTACAGCAGTCAGGGTACGGGCGGCGGCTATTGGTCTAGTAGTCCTAATTCTACTGACGCTTATAATTTGGGCTTTAGTACTAGTAATATTTATCCTAGCAAGAACAATAGCAGAGCTTACGGTTTTAGTCTTCGTTGCCTAAAGAACTAATATTTTCTTTGTTTTTTAGAACTATATTTTAAAATCCGGATTTTGTTTATAAATCCGGATTTGTTTTTAATACTTAACTAAAATTTTATGGAAAATAAATAATTATTTTACGAACTATTTCAAGCATACTATGACTGTTTTTAAGAATAAAATAAATACAGATAATTTTATTAAATTTGAACTTAATCATGAATTAAATCTTATAAAATTTTATGATAATAAAATTAATTTTTATTAAGTATTTTTTGATAAATTATTTTACTAAAAATAATAAACAAAAGAAATAAAAAACTTTTATTTCTGAAAATTTGAGTATAATACAATTAAACAAAAATAATAAAAAACTTAAATAGATTTTTTGTTTAATTAAAGACAAAATCATGGTATTTTGAATAAAAAAATTATTCAAAAATGTTAAAAAATCTCTTTAAATTTAAATAATTAAAAACTAAAAATTAAAGTTATTGATAAAATACTTTGTCAAATGATTTTTTTATTTTGACAATTATTTAAAAAGCATTATAAATAATTTTGATTTATTTTAGTAATTAAAGAATTTAATAGATATGGATAAAATTTCTGAAATAGTCGTTTTAAAAAATATAGCTAAAGAATTAATACTAAAAATAAGAAAACAAGATTTTTTAACTTATTTTAAGAAAGTATCTATAGTTAAAATTTCAGATGATAGTATTGTTTTTGGTGTTGTATCTAGTTTTGCTAGAGATAATATTAGTCATAAGTTTTATGATGAAATTAAAGAAACTATTAATAGTTTAATGTCTAATATAAAATATATAGATTTTGTTGTAGATGCAAATATTGATAATCCATCAAATCATAAGGTTATAGATTGTTTAAAAGAATATAAAGAATTTAATTCTAAAAAGAAAAAAGAAGATATACAAGATGCAAATAATCAAGATTGAATAGAAATTAAACATATAAGTGATAAGTATAGATTGGATAATTTTATTATATGACCATCTAATCAACTTCCTTATGCTGCATGTGAAGCAGTTTCTAGAAAACCATGAACAGCTTACAATCCTTTATATATTTATTGAGATGTTTGATTATGAAAAACTCATCTTTTACAGGCTACATGAAATGCTGTAAAAGCTAAGTATAAAGATAAAAAAATAATTTATACTACAGCAGATAGATTTATTACAGATTATGTTAATAGTGTTAAAAAAAGATATACAGATAAATTAAGAGAAAAATATAGAAGTATTGATGTTTTAATTATAGATGATGTACAATTTTTATCATGAAAAAAACAAACTCAAGAGGAATTGTATAATATTTTTAATATAATGTATGAATCAAATAAACAAATTGTTTTAAGTTGAGATAGGGCGCCAAAAGAACTTACAGAATTAGAACCAAGATTAAGAAGTAGATTTGAATGGTGAATTATAGTAGATATATGATCTCCAGATTTTGAGACAAGATTAGCAATATTACAAGAGAAGGCAAGAGCAAAAGAATTTATTATTCCACAAGATGTTTCTGAATTTATAGCTCATAATGCATGATCAAACGTAAGAGAACTAGAATGAATTTTAAATCAAATTATAGCAGAATATGAACTTCATAATATCCCTCCTACTATAGATAATGTATCTTCTAGAATGCATAAACTTGCTATCACTGATAATTTATTATGAAATAGAAGAGTACAAAATAAGACTAAATCTTATGAAGAATTAATAGATGCTGTAAGTAGTCATTTTTGAATTGAAAAAAAAGTATTATTAAGTGAAGACAGAAGAAAAGAAAATATGATTCCTCGTCAAGTAGCTATGTATCTTTTAAAAAATAATATGAATTATACTTTTGAAAGAATTTGAAATATTTTTTCTGGTAGAAATCATTCGGCAGTACTTTATTCTTGTAAAAAATTAGAATTAATTTTAAAGAAAAATCAAAATCTTTTTTATGAAATTAATGTTTTAAGAGATAAATTAGGAATTTAGTAATTTTTATATAATCTATTTTTTTGTGATTTTATTTATTCTTGATCAAGAAAAAGAGTAGGTGATTGTAAATTTTTAAATTTGAATAAATTTATTTCTTAGAAAATATTTTTATGAATATTCAATTCTTTTTGTTAAAAGAAATAAAAGAAAGTAAAAAGTTTATTTATTTAAAGGTAATTAATTGGATAAAAAATCTTAAACCAGAGTTAGATTATGAAGACTGACGAGTTTTTTGGGAATTTGTAAAACAAAATATAAAATTAGAATATCCTTTTCAGGTATTTATTATTTATAATAAATCTTTAAATGATGTTATTGGCATTGCTTCATTAATTCCAGATGATCAAAATGTTGGTAAAGAATTAAATTTAAAAGGAATTTGGCTTGGTTGAGTTAATATCAAGCGAGAATATAGAAATATGGGTTATGGAAAAAAATTACTTGAAAATATTGATAATTACTTAAACAATTTAATAAATAAGCCGATTCAGGTTAATTTATTTTCAAATAATCCAATAGCTATTTATCTTTATGAAAAAATAGGTTTTAAATATTCTGGACTTAAAATCTTAAGAGAATGAAAAAATAATAGAATTTATTCAAAAATTTATTCTAAAACAACAGAGACAAAAAAATATAAAAATTTTTATTAGTAATGTTGAATTAAATTTTGATTTTTAAAATCCTTTAAAGCAGATTGGTCCACGTGGATTATGTGTATAGATTTATTTGGTTTAGATATGAAAGTTTATTTTATTCTGTTGAATTTCATTTACTTTCTTTAATTTCTCATATATTTGCACTTTTAAATGGTAATTTTCAAGAAAAATCTATAGTATCAATAAATTGATAATATTTTTGTTCTAATAAAGGATCTTGTTTATTGGTAGTAAAATCAATAGTCATTATAAAAATATCATCATTTACAAGATTATAAAATTCACTTATATAATCAATTTTTCATGTTTTTTCATGTTTATATATTTGATTAAAATAATATATTCAAAGAGCATTTTTCTTTATTTCATTTTTTGTATCTCAATAAAAAATAGCCTTAACATCTTTTGCCCATTCTTCAAATGTATAATTACTAATAGAATATTTTCAAGCATCATTAAAAGTTTTTTCTATATTTATATATCAGTCTTGTGCTATATTTGAATCAAAGAAAAAATTAATATATCAGAAACTTTCTTTTAAGATCATATCTTGTGAAATTTGAAATGATCATGATGGAAAATTATAAGTTGATTTATTATTAAGAGGAACATTTTTTTTAATTTTAAAATTTTTAATAAATAGAGACATGGCACTATTTACAAATTTTTTCTCAGATTCATAATCATTAGTAAAAATACTATAAGTTATTGAATCTATATATAAATGTAATTCAAATAAATTATCATCAACTTTTCACTTATCTTTTTTTAATCAAGAGATAAATAATAATTTTGATATATTTTTTCATCATAAAGTAATATTATTTTTTTCTTTAACTTTATTATAATATTCTTTTAATAATTCTATATTAATCTTTTTATTAATACGTTTTTTACTATAAGTTTGTTCTGTAGAAATTTCAATTGTAGTTTTATTTGTTTTTGATTTGAAAATATATACTGATTGTGATTTACTTGGATTTAATTCATTAACTCATTTAAGTATAAAATTATTTTTTTGAAAATTATTAAAATCAAAATATGGATTATCTATTTTTTGATTAAGAATAATATTGTTACAATTTTTAATAAATTTAGTAAAATCATCATCAATTTTTCAATGTTGGGTAATAGTTCATTTATTAGAAATAAAATCTTTTATTTTACTTATAGGTATCATATATCAAAGTGTAGAATATCAAATACTTGCAATATAAGGTATTCATATTAATTTTCAATCTTTATCAAATGCTCATCATCAAGAATTTC
>CAYRGR010000087.1:0-4904 GCA_964423755.1 uncultured Candidatus Peribacteria bacterium | reverse complement strand
TATTTTGATTCTTGTGCGATAGCCTTACTGCCAGCTCAGGACATTAAGATTGTTCAGGCTGTAAGTATTGCTGCAATTTCTTTTTTTACTTTTCAAAAAATAGTATCAGTCCTATTTTTAGATTGTATAGAATCAAAAATTGATTGAATATAATATAAAAATTTATCTATTCATTTAATTAGTTTTTGACTTGGATTACTTTTAAATATTTCTATTGAAAAATTTAATAATTCTATAATAAGTTTAATATTTTGTTTTAAATTTTTTTCATTAATAGTCTTTTTGTTTACTATATTGTTTATAATTTTTCAAAATTCTTTTGTAGAAGATAAATTTATACCTTCCAAAGAATCTTTTGTATCCTTTGTTGAATTTAACATAATTTATAAAAATAAATTAGATTATAAAAAATAATGTTAATATTATATATAAAATTCAAAAAAAGGCAAATTTTTTGCAGTTCTAGATTTGTTACCCTATCCCCCTGCCCCTTTCCCTATTCTTAGGGAAAGGGGAGAGAATGTTTTTTACTCCCTTCCCTTTTTAAGGGAAGGGATGGGGATGGGTTTGGGAAGGGATGGGGAAATGGGTTTGGAGAAATAAAATTAGATTAATTCATTTTCAATTTTTTTTAATACTAATTTTATATTTGTATTAACTTCATGATTTTTTATTCTTATGATTTTAAATCAATTATTTATTAAAATTTCATCTTTTATATTATCATATTCTTTTGTTAAATTATGTATACCTCAATCTACTTCTATTATTAATTTATTTTTATGATTATAAAAATCAGGTATACAAAATCTTTTAGTTCAATTATTTTCTTTATAAATAAATATTGGATGTTGTCTTAAAAATCTTTCTCATCTTATCTGTTTATTTCTTAAATATTTCCATAATATTTTTTCTTCTTTAGTCTGATTTTTTCTTAAGTTACTAGAAATTTCTTTTATAATAAAATATTTCATAAATTTTTTTTAAGAATTATATTTTTTTACTATTCTTTAATTAATTTCCTCTTGTATTTCTACCCTATCCCCCTGCCCCTTTCCCTATTCTTAGGGAAAGGGGAGAGAATGTTTTTTACTCCCTTCCCTTTTTAAGGGAAGGGATGGGGATGGGTTTGGGAAGGGATGGGGAAATGGGTTTGGTATGAAGAAGAATTTATTTATAAATATCTTTTCTATGTTTAATTAATAAAATAACAATAACATCATCTTTTATATTAAAAAATACTCTATAATCACCGATTCTGAATCTATATTTTGCATATAAATTTGTTAAACTTTTTGCATAAAATATAGGGTTTGAAGATGTACAAAAAAAATGAATTTTTGAAGATCTATATTTAATAATTCAATAGATTGTTTAGCTATTTCTGTAAAAATATATTTCATAATTATTTAGCCATTATTTTCATATATAAATCTTTTCAATCTATAAAATTTCATTTTTTATATTCTAAATTTGATTTTTTTAATAAATCATTAGTTTTTTTTCAAATAATATCATCATATCAAAAAATTGCTTCTTGAAGAATAATCCATTCTTGATAAATAATTTTATTCTTAGCTTTTATTTCATCTGGAAATTGATCTATTACTACTGTCGCCATATTAATTTCATTAAAAAATACTTAATTTAATTATATCAAAATTGTTTAAAAAACAAATAAAAATATTTTACTATAAAGAATATACTATATTTTGTGCATAGATAAAAAAAATCAAAATATGATTTATAAAACTTATCTCAAAAATACTATCTTTTTTATCTTATCGATAAAACCTTAAAAAAGAAAGTGAAATTACAAGATATTTAAATGCTGGATTTAATTAAAGTCAGACAAAATTTTTTGCAAAAACTATCGCTCCCCTCTCCATTTTATGGAGAGGGGCTTGGGGGTGAGGAGCCTGAGGGTGAAGGGGCTGGGGGTGGGGGGCTTGAGGGCGAGGGGCTGGGGGTGAGGAGTCTGAGGGCGAGGGGCTTAATGGATAGGTTTTTTAGATAAAGAAAAAAATTTATTGTTTTATTATCTAACTTCATAATACATTAAATACTTCTTCTAGGCTAATTTCTCATAAAATTACTTTTAATAGAGCATCATTTTTTATATTTATTAATCAATCTCAAATAGCTTGAATTTCAAGTTGTGTATTTGAGGCTCATGATAAAATTAATTTTTCTAATCATTCAGTCATTTCTAATGTTTCGTATAATCACATTCTTCATTTATATCATAAAAAATTACACTTTTCACATCATTTAGTATTTGCTTTATATAAATATATTTCATTATGATTGTTTATATATTTTCATATTCTATTAATAATTTTTCATTTAATAATGTCATCAGGAATATATTTAATTTTACAACTTGGACAAAGTTTTCTTGCAAGTCTTTGATAAATAACTATTTTTAAGCTAGAAACTATAAGTAAGGGGTCTATTCATAAATGAATTAATCTTTGAATAATACTTACACTTGAATTAGCATGAATAGTTGAAAAAACTAAATGTCATGTAATTGATGCTTCTACTGCTAATTTAGCCGTTTCTGCATCTCTTATTTCTCAAACCATTATAATATCTGGATCTTGTCTTAATAAATTTCTTAATCAATCAGCAAAATTAAATCAAATACTCGCATTAATTTGAGTATGATTAACTCATCTCATTCTATATTCTACAGGATCTTCTAATGTTGAAATATTATATTTACTTGCATCAAAATTGGAAATCATAGAATACAAAGTGGTAGATTTACCACTACCAGTAGGTCAAACAACCAAAATTAAACCATAATTATCCATTAAGTGCTTTTTTATTTTAACCATATTCATTGGTAATATACCTATACTTTTTAAATCAATCCAATTACTATCTTTTTGTAAAAGCCTTATCGCTAATTTTTCTCAATAAATAGTTGGCATAGAGCTTATTCTTAAATCTATTTCTGTATTTGTAGCTTTATTTAAATAACTAATTTTTCAATCTTGAGGTAATCTATGCTCGTCTATTTTTAATGATCACAAAACTTTTATTTTTGTAATAACAGAATTTTTACTATTTTCATCTAATGTCTTATACAAAGAAAAATGTCCATCAATCCTAAATCTTATTTTTAAAGCTTTTTCAGATGGCTCAATATGTATATCGGATGCCTGTAAAAGTATTGCATCATCAAAAATTTTATAAATATCATTCTGTCATTCTGTATTTTGCAATGAATAATTATCTTGATCAAAAAAAACATCTTGAGTAGAGCTTTCTAAACTCATATCTTCTTTTTTAACAGAAATTTTTTTAAGAAAATCTTTAATTTTTGTAATCATTTTATAAAAGTTTTATTTTTTTTAGAAAATCTATAAATACATTTTATCATAATTTAAATAAAAAAACAAAAGATATACTTAAGTAAAATTATTTTACGGTCTCACAGTAGCAAGATCTAATCTATTTTAAAAGGTTTTTTAAGTAAAAAAAAATCGAAAAACTATTATTGTACCAAAAACTAAATTAATCGACACTCATGCAGAACCCAAGCTAGTCTATTTTGAAAATCAAAATTTAAGAAAATCTGATTTGCTTAAATAAAAAAATTAAAAATTTGACATTTAAAAAAATATATTTTAAAATAATACTAACATTAAAAATTAAATATTTTATTTATTAATTAAAATTAAAATGAATTCAGAAAAAATACAAAATGATTTATATATACCTAAAGAAAAAAATATATGAAAAAAGCTTATAAGAAATATGTTATGAGTTTTAAGAAATATAGAAACAAAAAATAATAAAATTGATACTATTATTAATTTTTAAAAACTATTTTTATTTATTATTTAATTTCTAAAAAATGTTAACAAAAAATAATGATTTTACAGATTTTGATCTTTCAATAGATGTTTTAAAAACAAAATTAAATTATTATTCACAAAAATTTGTAGACGCTGAAAAAAAAAGGAATTGAGAAATTATTCTAGAAATAGAAAGAAATGTTAATGATATATTAATAAATGCACATAATTGAAGATCGATTTTAAAACAAACTCCTTGATTTACAATCTTGAAAGAAATAATAAATCCTTGTGATGTTTTATTAAAAAGTATTAAAACCTTTAAACGTAACTATTATAATATATTAGAAAATACACGTTTAAATAATTAATATATTTAGTAAAAAATAAATTTTCATATTAAAAACATCTAAAATCAAAATAGGACTCGCATTAGCAAGTCCTATTTTAATTTAACTTTATAATTATTTTTTTAATAAAATCTTTTATAATCATAACTTTTTAATTCTGTATCTATTTTTCTAATTAAATCTAACACAACTCAAACAACTATAATTAATCATGCTCCACTAATAATAAAATCAATATTTGCATTTCATGACACATCTATTAATCTCAAAATATCATTTAATTTGGTTACAATATAAGGAAAAACAGCTATTAAAGCAAGAAATGCTCATCAATATAAATTTAAATGAGAAGATGTTTTTTCTAAAAAATCTGCAGTATCTTTACCTGGTCTTATTCATGGAATATATCATCATCTTTTTTGAATGTTTTCTGCTATTTCTGTAGTATTAAATACTATAGAAACATAAAAAAATGAAAAACCTAAAACAAGTAAAAAATATACTAAAATATATATCCATGAAGGATTATTCATACTAAAATAATCAATTAAGAAATTTCATATCGTAGCTCAAACTCAATTTGTTTTCTGTGCTAAAATTTGTCATATTAATGAAGGAAATGTTACTAAAGATATAGCAAATATAATAGGAATCATTCCTGCTTGATTAATTCTAATAGGAAAATAAGACTTTTCACTTCTTCATGTACGAGTATATATAAGAGCAATTTTACGATATCATTCTG
>CAYRGR010000086.1:0-4948 GCA_964423755.1 uncultured Candidatus Peribacteria bacterium | reverse complement strand
CAAAATTTTATATTAAAAAATGACCAATTTTTACAAATTTTTTACTTGCAGATGAGATAAATAGATCTCCTGCAAAAGTACAATCAGCCCTTCTTGAAGCAATGCAAGAAAAATCTATTACAATTTCTGATAATACTTATAAATTAGATTCACCATTTATAGTTCTCGCTACTCAAAATCCGATAGAACAAGAATGAACATATCCTTTACCAGAAGCTCAATTAGATAGATTTTTATTAAAAACAATAATTAATTATCCAAGTAAAGAAGAAGAAATATTAATAATGAAAAATAACACAAATTGAACAATTCAAGATATCAAAAAAATAATGTCAAAAAAAGAAATTCTAACAATTCAAAATTTAATTGAAACTGAAATTTATGTAGATAATAAAATCTATGAATATGTAAAAAATTTGGTATTTGCAACAAGAAATATAAGCTGAACTAATATAAAAGAAATTCAAAATTATATATCTTTTTGAGCTTCTCCTAGAGCATCAATTTGATTAATAAAAACATCTAAAGTGTGTGCTTTTTTATCTTGAAGAGATTATGTGATACCTGAAGATATTAAAAATATGGCTTATGATATATTGCGTCATAGAATTTGACTTACTTTTGATGCTTTATGAGAAAATATTACTACAGATAATATTATCAAAATTATACTTGAAAATATAATTGTACCTTAAAAAATAATTTTTAAATTTTATATAAATTTAAATCTATACCTAGGCAAATTTGGTTTTTATTTTTTTATTTTTTAAAAACCTAAATTAGGTCTCACTAACGCGAGACTATCAAATAATTTTCATCAATTATAGCTAACTTTTTTTTTGAAATAGAAGATTTATTTTTTCCATTGTAAAATATCTGCTACCATTTTTGGTACTTCTAAAGTTTCAATTTTTTTTGATATTTTAATTACTGCTTCATCTGTTTTATAAATTCAAACTTTTTCTATTTTTGATGTAAGATTTTTCATGTCTACTTTTGTAGAATCTAAGTTTGTAATCCAAAAAAATCAAGATACAACAAGTAATAACAAAGAAAATGTTTTAGTACCAAAATTCCACTCTATTCATTCTTTAAAAGAAACAAAATGATTTCTAAAAAATACTAAAAAAAGTAAAAACACAGATACAAATACTCATATTGGTGAATAATTATATAACCAAATTAATAAAACAAAAATAATAATAATATTAGCTGTAAAAATTTTTAATTTTTTAAAATTAATATTCATTAATTCTCAATTCATTTTCATATTAAAATCTAAAAATGTTTCTAGATCTTCAAAAAAATTAAAAATTATTTTATATTCAGAAAAATTATCAGATAATATTAAAGTCATTAAATATCTTAATTTTAATAAATCCCTTTGGGTTATATTGATTTTTTCTGAAACCATAGTATAAATAACTGGTTTTAAAAATGGAGAAAAAATAGTATTATTTAACTGTAAAATAAGTTCTTTAAAATCAATTATCGTTTTAATCTCATTTTGAAATTGACTATTTTCATTTAATATAAAATTTCATTTAAGCTGAGCCCAATCATTTCTATTTCTACAAGATTTTGTATTCCAATAAAATAATCATATAATTTCTTTATAATAAATATTTATAATTTGTGTTTTTATATACAACCAAAAATATTGTTTTTCAGAAATGCTTACAGGAAGTAAAATTTTAACTATTTTTTTATAAAAATTATTTTTTTGTTTAAAAAATCATTTTAATTCATTATCTATGTTTGATTTAATTTTATTATTTTCATCACTATTGATATACTCCATAATATATGCATCTTTAAAATGAAATTCTTTTATATAATCTCTTGTTATACAAGCAAAAATATCATAAATCTCATTAAATAAATCTTTTGTATTTTTTATATTTAAAGCAAATATATAAAACAATCTATTATTATCTACTCAATCTAATAAAAATATATTTTTTAAAAATAATTCTATTTTATTTTCATTTAATTCTTCCCTTTTCATTTGTCATAAAAAAGAATTTAAATTTAAATATTCAAATATCTCTTTAATTTTTTCATATGTTATATTTGTTTTATAATTTTTATTATTCAAAAGTTTTGTAATATTCTCTTTACTATCTCAAATATACATTTTTAACAATCATTTAGCTAAAATTTGCTTATCTTTATCAAAAAGAATAACTGATTTAAAATAAATTTCTGGATCAAAATATTTTGAATCTTCAAGATAATTTTTAAGATGATTTATCCAAATTTTTTGATAAGAAGAGTTATAATACATTGATAAAATTACAGTTTTGTTTTGAGAATTAAATCATGCAGAAACTTGTTTTGCTAAATTATTAATAAAAATTGAAAAATATTCTTTAATTTCTGTAGAATTTTTATATAAAGTAAATGGAGATGGACTTTTTAATAATTCTTTTAATTGATTTAACACAAAATCAAAATCAATATTAGATAAAACGATATCCTTATTTTTAATATTTTCAAAAATATTTTCTTCTTTTATGCCATCATTAATAAAATCATTATTTATGTTTTTTTTATCTTTTTTAATTATATTATTTTTTTTAGTGTCAATATTTTTTGTATTTAAGAGTTTTTCATTATCAAAATCTTCTTCATTATCAAAATCTTCACTATAATTATTATAAATATTAGAATTATTGTAAATATAATTATCTTTATAATTATTAGTAATATAAGAAGGAGGTACATGATCTAAGTTTACAATTTTATTATCATTATTATTTAAGGAAATAGACATTTCCTTATTTAAAGAAACATCATCTTTTTTAATCTTTTTTTTAATAAAATTAGAATCCATAATTTATTTTTATTTAAGTTTTACTTTACTCACTTATAATATCATATTTTTAAAAATAATGCAAAACCAATCGTATATTTTTTAAAAAAAAATTGAAATATACATATATATAAATATATTGTAAGCATATTATTTATTATTAATTCTTTTAATTATGTTAGATATTAAATTTATAAGAGAAAATATAAGTCAAATAAAAGAAGCTGCTAAAAATAAAAAAATTAATATAGATTTTGATGAATTTTTAAAAATTGATGATAAAAGAAAAAATTTATTAAAACAAATTGATGATTTGCGTACAAGAAGAAACGAAATATCTAATTTTACTTCTTGATCTAGACCTAGCCAAGAATCTATAGAAGAATGAAAGAAATTAAAAGAAGAAATATCTAAATTAGAACAAGAATTAAATATAATTGAAGAAGATTATTTATCTATAATGGTTAAAATGCCAAATATTCCATCTGAAGATACTCCAATAGGTAAAGACGATAGTGAAAATGTTGAAGTTTATAAATGGTGAGAAATTCGTAAATTTGATTTTAAACCAAAAACTTACATGGAAATTGCTGAAAATTTAGATTTAATTGATTTTGTTCGAGGAGCAAAAGTGGCTTGATATAGATGATATTATATCAAAAATGATTGAGTTCTATTGCAAATGTGATTTATGATGTATGCATTAGAAAAATTATCTAAAAAATGATTTACTCCGATGATTGTACCTACTTTAATCAAAGAATTTGGCTTATTTTGATCATGATATTTTTCTTGAAAAAAATATAATCAAGATATTGATGAAATTTATAAAATTGCAAATGATGAAAAATTAGAAGATGGTACAATAAAAAAAGAAGATAAATTTTTAGTAGGTACTGCAGAACCATCACTTTTAGCTTATTATTCAGATGAAATTTTAGACGAAAAAAACTTACCTATAAAATTTTGCTGATTTTCACAATGTTATAGATCAGAAATTTGAAGTTATGGTAAAGATACAAAAGGTATTTATCGTGTTCATGAATTTATGAAAGTTGAACAAGTAGTAATTTGTAAAGCGGATTTAGAAGAAGCTGAAAAATTACATCAAGAAGTTGTGTCAATCTGAAAAGAATTACACGAAGATTTATGATTACCATATCATCAAATTCAAATTTGTACTTGAGATCTAAGTGCTTGAAAATATAAACAATATGATTTAGAAGCATGGATGCCATGACTAAATAGATATTGAGAAACATGATCAGCATCTAATTTTTTGGATTGGCAAGCTCGTAGATTAAATGTAAAATATAAAGATAAAGATTGAAATAAAAAATATGTTTATATGATGAATAATACTGCTTTACCTAGTCCACGTATTTTTATTGCAATTTTAGAAAATTATCAACAAGAAGACGGTAGTATTTTAGTTCCTGAAGTTTTAAAAAAATACGTAGGCAAAGATGTAATTAATGTAAAAAAGTAATAATAAATAATATATCTTTATATAAAATTAATTAATATTATAAAGAAAGCTATATATAATCTAATTTTGAAGTAAATAAAGATTATTTTAACCAATCAGGTAAATCATCTTCATTATTAAATTTAAATTCTTTTTTTTGAATATTTTTCATAGTTGGAGCTTTTTTCTGATTTCTAAAAACATCATCACTTTTATCTTCTGTTTCTTCTTCAATAAAAATATCTTCATCTAATTTTCATTGTTTAGATAATTTATTATCTTTATCTTTATTATTGATAATTTTTTGTTTTTCTTGTGTTTTTGAAGTTTTGATTTTTTCTTTTTTGTCTGATTTTGAATATGTTTTGTTTTTTTCTTCTTTTAAAGATTTTGAAGTTTCTTTTAACCAATCAGGTAAGTCATCATTTATAGTATCAAGATCTTCTATCAAAGAAAGCTTTTCTTCTGTTATTTGTTCTTCTTTTATTTGAGTTTCTCATCTTAACCAATCAGGTAAATCATCATTTATAGTATTAATATTCTCTTCTGAAGAAGGTTCTTCTGTATTATTTTGAGCATTATCTAAAATATTATCTTCAGAAATTTTTTCTTGTTCTTCATTATCAATATTTAAATTAATTTCTTCTGAATCAGAAATTTCATTT
>CAYRGR010000085.1:0-4959 GCA_964423755.1 uncultured Candidatus Peribacteria bacterium | reverse complement strand
TATGACAAACAGAAAAAATTATTATAGATTTTGGTATTTCAATGATAGAAATTTTATGAATTATTTGCGTAATTTTTGTATGATGACAAATTCTTTTTAAAGAAATAGAATGAAAAACTATTTATTTAATTTTAACAAAACCTGTTTCTAGAAGTTATTTTATATTAGGTAAGTTTTTTTGATTTGCTATGATTTTAGCTCTAATAGTAATTTTAGAAACTATTATTTTAATATGACTTTTTATTTATTCTCAAATTAGTATTAGTTTTTTAATATTTTTTTCAATAATATTTATTTATTTTAAATTATTAATTTTATTCGCTATTATTTTATTTTTATCTACTTTTATATCATCTATTTTATCAATTATTTTAACTTTATTTATTTTTATTATATCTCATTCTATAACAGAAATTATAGATATTGCAATAAGAAATAATAATCAAATTTTGATTTATTTATGAAATATTTTATATGTTATTTTTCCAAATTTTGAAGCATTAAATATTAAGTCAAATATTTTATCTTACGGAAATATTTCTAATTTATATTTATTAGGAAATTCATTATATGCAATTCTGTATTTATGTATTATGCTTTTTTTAACTATTATTATTTTTAACAAAAAAACTTTTGAAAACTAATATTTATTCTAATATAGAATTTTTTTATAAAAAATTCTATATTAACAAAAATGTACTCACTCCTAGGCTTGAAACTGAGAGTTTAATAAGAGAAGTTTTAAAAATTATAAATAAAGATAAAACACAAACATTAATCGATGTATGAACATGATCTTGAATTATTGCTATTTCAATTATGTTAAATTCAGATGTTATTAAAAAATGTTTTGCATTAGATAATAGAAAAAAGGCATTAAAAATTTGATTATTAAATTCCAAAAATTTAAATACTAAAATAGAGTTTATTTATTCTGATTTATTATCTTGTTTTTTTAAAAAAAAGTTTTGTTTAAATAAAAACTTAATAATTACTGCTAATTTACCTTATATTAAAGATAATGATACAATTAATATTGGTGAAGATCTTAAATTAGAACCAAAAAATGCATTATTTTGATGAAAAAAAACTTGATTTGAACTTTATAAAAAATTAATTAAACAATGTAAGCTTTTAAAAGATTTATATAAAATAAAAAATTTAAATTTAATATGTGAAATTTGATTTGATCAAAAGGAAATTGCAATAAAATTTATTAATAAAATTTGATGATTAAAATATGAATTCTTTAAAGATTTAAGAAATATAGATAGGATTTTAAATATAAAATATTAATTTATGGAAGAATTTAAATTAAATTTAAATAAACATGCTTGAAATAAGAATATTATTATTTCTATTATTTTTAGTAAATTAAAAAATTTTTTAATTAAAAACAATAAAGAAGATATTATTTGATTTATAAAATATATAAAAATAAATGATGATAATGTCTATATTAAAACACAAAAACCAATTATAAATGCAGAATTAAAAATATTTGAGTGAGAAATTAAAAATATGATTAAAGATATTTTTTGAAATTTTGGAATTTTGTATAAAGAATTTAATTTATATTTTAAATAATATGAAAATATTATATCTAAAACAAATTATTAAATATATTTGAATTAAATTAAAAAATGTTCATGCGAAGCTAAAATTATTATATTTAATGTGAATTTTAATAAATAAAATCAATAAAATTAAATTTATTTCAGTATATTTATTGCGAGATAAAATTCAACAAGCTAAATTTAAAAATCAATTTTATCTATATATAGCATCATTGTTTTTTATTTTTTTATTAATATCTTGTAATAATGAGTATATAGATTTTCATTTGCAAAAATATTTATATACTGACAAAAAAAATGAAGTATGAAATTATTATAAAAATTTTGATTTAAATAAAATTGAGGAAAGAAATTTTGAAATTCACATTACTCCAGATAAGACTCTTTTAGATAATATTGTTAATTATATAAATAATGCTAATAAAAAAATTTATTTAGAAGTTTATATTTTAACAGAAAAAAGAATTATTAAGGCATTAAAAGATGCTTTTAGTAGATGAGTTGATGTAAAGATAGTTTTAGAAAAAAATGTATATTGATCTCCAACTATAAATAGATCATCTTTCGAAGAAATAAAAAAATATGGTATACCAATTGTTTATGCAAGTGAAGATAATTTTATATTTACCCATTCAAAATTATTTATTATAGATGATTTTTATTTTTTATGAACATGAAATATGACATACTCAACATTTACTACTAATAAAGAATTTTTTATTAAATGAAATAACAAACAAGATTTATATGATTTAGAACAAATTTTTTTAAATGATTTTAATCATACTATTTATTTTACTTGCAATACAAATTTAATACTTTCTCCAGATTGTAGTAGATTTAAATTAGAATTTATTTTAAAAAATGCTAAAAAATCAATATATATTTATACTCAATCAATGGATGATTCAGAAATTAAAAAAATTTTATTAAATAAAAAACAAGAAAATATTGATATAAGATTAATATTGTGAGATAAAGAAAAAGTAAAATCAAATGTAGAAATAATTAAATTATTAAAATTAAATCAAATTAAATATGTATCTCCAAAAAAACCATATATACATGCTAAAGTTTTTATAGTGGATGAAAAATATATTTATATATGAAGTGTGAATTTTACAAAAAATTCAATGGATAATAATAGGGAGATAGGATTTGTTTTTATTAATAATGAAATTGTAGATAAAATGACCAAATTATTTTTACAAGATTTTAATTTATTACAATAAATTTTGACATTAATCTATAGCAAGTATAATAAGTAAGTATATATACCCAAACCAAATTAATCTACGCTCGCGCGGAGCGCGATCTAGTATCTAAAAAGCAAAATTTAAATAACAAAAATAGGAAAACCAATTTTACTTGGACATATAAGAAAGCTTTATTAATAGTTTTTATTTTTAGAAACTCTTTAATTATATTAGGTCTCACTACCGCGAAATCGTCAAACAATTTTACTTAAATATATTTGGATAATTATAATATTTTTTTAAATATTTATTAAATAATTTTAATTAAAGATACTATGAAAAAAACTCTTTTTATTATGTCTATATTAATAATTTCTTGAGTACTTATTTATATGTCTTTTTTAAATGAACAACAAATTAATAATAATAAAGAGTTAGAAGATATTCTTTCTTCAAAACAAGAAACATATGTATTTGATAATAATAAAAAACAATTTATAAAAACAATAAGCGATAAATATGATAAAGAACAAATTTTTTATAAAAAAATTAATCAAATAGATGGTGTTTATTTTTTTTCTAAAAGCGTTAGTGATATTAATATTAATAATAATGATTGAAAAGTAATTATAAATATTAATAAATGATTATATTTATTTGTGCTAAATGATGTTTTTACTAATTATGAAATTAATAGCGAAAATTTAAATATTAAATCAGATATAAATTGAATTTTTTTATTAAATAATTTTCAAAAAAATGAAATTATTTATAACTATAATGCTTTATTACAATTAGATTTAATATATGAAAAAAAACGAATTACATCATTTAAATTATTTCCTTCTCTTATATTTAAGTATGATCCTAAATTTAATACTAATTTAAAAAGCGCTGATATATTAAGAGTTTCCACAGTTAATAGTATTTATTATTTAGACTCAAAAAATGATGATTTTTTTAAAAATTTATTTTGATGAGATAATAATGATTGATTTAATTTTTTATCAAATAGTATAGCTGATTTTAACAATAAAATTAAAATTTTTAATAAGCATTTTAATCAAGTTGTTTTTAATTTTAAATGAGAAAATTTAAAATGAGAAGATTTAAAATGAGAAGATCTAATTTATAGATATCCAATGCTTTTTATTAATAATGTTAAAAAAGATAGTTTTATAAAAAATAATCTTATTAAAAACACTATTTGATATTTAAAAAATATTTATCAACAAGATAATTTAAATAAAGAGTCAGAACAAAATATTATAAATTTAATAAATAATCTTAAAAATATATGAGAAGATTCTTATAATGAATGAATAGATATTATTAAAAATTATTATTATTTATCTTATTTTTATGGTACAGCACATAATAAGCTTTTATTATTAAAACAAACAAAGCTTATAGATTTTGTGGCTAAGGTTTTAAATAAAAAAGAAATTATTGAAAATAATAAAAATATAAAACAAATTTCAGAAATTTATTTTGATTATAATTTTTGAAATTTAGAAATTAATGATTTGTATAATTTTTTTAATGATTATTTAATTGAAAATATAAAAAGTAAAACAATAAAAAATGAACAATATGATGTTTTATTGTATTTTTTATGACAATATGTTGATTGAAACATAGAACATAGCAAAGAGGTTTTTAAAACATTAATTTATTTATTTAATATTACAAATTCTTATTATGATTTAATTAAAGATAAAACAAAAATAGCGAATATTGTTCCTATTAATTATTTTAATTTTTCTAAAATATTATCTAAATTAAATAATATGGTTTTAAAAAATTATTTTATCAAGGATCCAAAATGATTTATATTAAAAGATGAATATAGCCCTAAACAAAATAAGAAACTTTTTCCAGACGATGTTTTATTAACATTAAAATCAATTTATTCTTTCTGAACGAAATATCAAAGTAGTATAAAAGCTATTTTTTATAGTTTAATTTCTAATTATTTATGACAAACTAAAGATAATTATGTTGTATTAGAAGAAAAATTTAAAACATTAAGTAATATAATTTATATTATAGATAATTATTCTGATTATATATTAAAAATAAAATTAAATGAACAAAGTAAAGATTTAAAATGACTTAATTATGATGAAAATAAAACGTTAACCAAAGAATATTTATTAAATTATTTATCTCAATTTAATAATTTA
>CAYRGR010000084.1:0-4985 GCA_964423755.1 uncultured Candidatus Peribacteria bacterium | reverse complement strand
AACTTATACAAAATTTTGCGTTTATTAAAAAAATATGTTAAAATATTTTATGAATGAAGTAAATTATAAATAAGTTTTATAAAAATGTTATTTGTGAATAAAATTAAAATTATATTATTTTTCATCATTTTATTATTGATATTTTGATATAGTTTTTCTTATGCATGATTATTTACTGATGATACGACAGGTAATAATAATTCGGAAATTATCTATTGTAATGATGCAGATGAATGTAATTTAGAGTCATGAGTTAATTTAGTGAAAGATAATATTAATGATATTGAAAAAGATAAAAAGTTTTCTCAATATGCACAAGATATTGTTGGTTATTTATTATATTTTGTAGGTATAACTTGAGTTATTTTAATAATGTATGCATGATTTTCTATTATGATTTTTAGTGGTGATGAGACAAAAGTGAAAAAATCAAAAAGTATTATATTATATGTTGCTGGTTGAATAATTGTTATATTTTTAGCTTACTCAATAATATTATTTATATTAAAAATTGTTAATGTATGATTGCCAACGACATTTAATTTTCCTAGTTTAATAAATAAGACTTATGCATATACAGATTATGATAAAAATACATTTGATGAATATAAAAAAAATATTGAATTATTAATTTGACAATTAGAAAGAGATTATAAATTAAATTGAGAAATTGATTTTGAAAATTTAGATGCTCTTGAAGAATATATTACTTTAGCTATAGATACATTTCCAGATAATAATGATTTTATATTTAATAATAATTTAGCTAAAGATTTACTGATTTCTATTGAAATCGTAAAAAAAAAATCTGATTCAGATTTTGCGATTACAGATTTAGCCAAAAAACTTAAAAATTTTCTTTCAAAAATTAAAATTCCTAGAATTTCTGCTAAAATTTTTGCAAGTCCATCTTCATGAAATGCTCCATTAACTGTTAGCTTAAGAACAGAAGAAGTTATAGATCCTTCTTGAGTTACTATTCCAAAAAATAATTATATTTGGTATGTGATATCAGAAAATAATAAAAAGACAATTCTTGGTTATTGACCATCTATAGACGTTACCTTTAAAGAAGAAAAAACATATACTGTATTTTTAAATATTTTGTCCGCAGTAAAAAATCAAAAATGAAAAATAAGTACTCTTCCTTTCAATGGTGATGTAAAAGTAAATGTTTTACCAACAATATGAACTGTCTATTTTTACATTAATTGAGATAATATTTCTAATCTTACAAGTTATAAAATTACACCGAATACAGGATCAAAATGAATTATTTTAGATGCAACAGCTTCTCAACCATCATGATGATCTAGATTTTTAAGAACTTCTTGGAGTTTTTGAAATGGTAATAATATAGCATATAGTTGAGGCCCTAAAATAGAAAAACAAGTTTATAAGAATAAATGAAAATACGTAATCAAATTATTATTAACTACAAATGAAAATAAAACTATTTCTAAAGAAATTGATTTAGAAGTTAGAGATCCTATAGCTGCTATACAAACAAAAAAAACTGAATGATATGCTCAAGAAGAATTTAAATTTAATGTTAAATCTTATTTTAGTTCTTCTCAAAATAGATATGAATGGACAATTTTAGATTTATCTAATGATTGAATAATACATAAATCAAGTGAAGAAAATATTTCTTATAAATTTAAAAAGTCTTGAAAATTTAAAGTTACATTAAAATCTTATATTCCAAATTGAGAACAAGACTTTGATTCTTTGACTATTAAAATTAATTCTAAAGAGCCATATGCTAGTTTTAAAATTATAAAACCTAGTAAAGAATCTCCAAATACAATTTTATTAGATGCTACTGCTAGTTATGATCCAGATACTTTTGATAGTTCTAAATTAACTTTTAACTGGACTATTGATTGACAAAAAGTAAATTTAATAGATGCAAATAGACAATGAAGTATATGAAAATATACATTTAATACTTTATGAATTCATAGAATTTCGTTGGATGTTATTAATACAGAGCAAAAAATTACAATGGTAAAAAAAGAAATTAATATCACATCCTTGTTATCAGTAAAAATGCAAATTTTTCCTAAAATTGTAAAAATTTGAGAACCCTTAAATGTAATAGCGGAAGCAAAACAGGCTAATATTTTTGAATGGCGTTTTTGAGATAAAAGTAATGAAATTACAAATATATGAAGAATTTCTCATATTTATAAAAAATCTTGAATTTATGATATTGTTTTAAATATTAAATGATCTAATCCATGAGATTCAAATTCTATTTCTAGGAAAGTTTATATAGTTGATTGAAATTCTCCTTATTCTTTAATTACTGTTAAAAGAGGTTCTGAAGAATTGTTTTCTGATAAAAATAATTCTTGTAATTGACAAGAAGCTTATTTATTAGATAGGGTTAAGCCAGTTACTTTTTCTGCATCTTATAGTACTAATGTTGATTGAAAAAGTACTTGATTAACTTATTTATGGAAATATTTAGACAAAACTTCTACTCAACAAAATGTAAAATATAAATTTGATGAACTATGATGTTTTCCAGTTGAATTAATAGTTAAAAGTAATAAAACATGAGCTACTCATTCTAGTAAAATTTATGTAAAAGTAGAAAATTTACCACCAAAAATATCTTCTTTAACAGTAAGTTCTGATAATTTAAATACTGATCCAGTAATTGTAAAAGTTAAAGCAAATAATGCAAAAGATGAAGATTGATTAATAGTGTCTTATTTATGGTATTATTATACAGATTCTATTGATGAGCCTCAAGATTATAGAATTACAAAAACTCCAAATACTACTTTTGTTTTACCAAAAATTACATGAAAATATTATTTTGTTTTAATTGCTGAAGATACAAATTGAACTAAATTAAATACAGATGAAATGTGAGAAGAAAGATATTCTATTTCTTTAATGACAGATAATATTAATACTCCTATTATTAAAAAAATTATTGCAAATAAAACAGCATGATTTATATGAGAAGAAATTAATTTTAATGTTTCTGTGCAAGATATTTTATGAAGAGATATTAGTCAAAAAGTTGAATATAAATGGGACTTTAATTGAGATTGATTTTATGATGAGACGACAACTTCATCAAAAATAAATTATAAATATACTGAATCTTGAGAGTTTAATTTAAAAGTTAAAGTTAGTTATAAATGAATATCAGATACAAAAAATCAGAAAATTTTTATAAAAAATATGCTTAAACCTAATTTCGAATATATTGCTATATGAAATAAAATAATTCTTTTAAATACTACAGAATGATTATATAAAAGTGTAGATTGGAATTTATGAAATAATATAATTTCTTCAAATACAGAATATTTTATTCATGATTTTAAAGAAAATAAATTTACTAATTTAGTAAATTTAAAAGTTTCTGATTGAGAAATTACTAAAAATATTGTATTACCGGTTAAAAAAGATGTAATAAATGCAATTAAAACAAAAAGAAATCAAAATAATCTTATTTATTTTACATATCCAAAAATTACTAGAGAATGAGATTCTGATATTATTAATATAAGGACGCCAAAAGATAAATTATTTATTTATCTTCAAGAATCAAAATGAAATATAGCAAAATATTGTATAGATAAAGATGTTTCTTTAGATTCTGATTTAAATGGTACAAAAGATGATGATTGTGATAATTTACAAGATGAATCTTATAAAAATGGGACAGTTTTTGTAATTAATAAATTTGATTCATACAATACAGAACAAATAATGAGATTTTCTATTTTTAATGAAAAATGATTAATAGAATCTAAAGATATAAAAATTATATTTGATTACATTAAAACTCAACCTTCTTTAACAGGTTCTACATTAAATGAAAAAGAAATTTCTCAATCTGATAAGGCTTCTTTAGAACAATTAAAAAATTTAATTTCACAATCCCCAGCTTCTGCAAAATTAAAATTAATGCAATATTTATCACAATTAAAAGAAAATTGGTTTGATGAAAGAGAAAAAACTAGAATAATTATAGATTTTGAATCTTATATAGAATGATTATCTTTTGAGGATAAACTAAAAGAACAGTTTTATAATTTATTGGAATGATTTTTAATAGCAGAAAATCAAGTAAAAGATGAAATTTCATTAGCTGCAAATGTTTTAAAAAAATTAATTCCCAGTTCAAATCCTTCTTATTTAGAAATAGTATGAACACAGGATAAACCTTGAAAAATAGATGAAATATTATCTCATCCTACTAATTTAACTTTAAATAAAGAATTAGCTAAATTTATTTTAGATGCAATTAAAGATGATAAAGATATTGATGTTAAAGATAAATTAATTATCAAATCACAATTAGAGGTTATAATTTATTGATGACAAAAAAATGTTAATAATGATAATAAAGTAGAAGAAGTTATAAATAATACAAAATGATTCAGTTGAATTTTAGATTTTATAATTATATTTGGTAAAATATTTTTATACATATTTTTATTTTTTATTTTTACTATAATATGATTTTTTGTTTATTTTAAGATTTTTAATAAGAATGAAAATTTATCGTTTCAAGATTTTTTCATAGAAAAATTTTTAAGATGAAAAAAATTGAAAGAAGTTATTGAAGATAATAAAATTCCGACATTAATAGTTAAAAAAGAAGAAGTTAAATCAGATATTTTAACAAATATAAGTCAAGATATTGCAGAAGAAAATAATATTAAATGAGAACAAAATTTAATAGAAAATGAAAATATAAATAATGAAGAAATATCTACAGATGTTCCTGATTGGTTAAAAAAATCTTCTTTAGAAAATAACGAAGAAACTTCATTAAATGAATTTAAAAACAGTACCGAAGAAAATATCAATGAAGAAAATAATATTCCAGATTGGTTAAAGTGAAGTAGTATTAAAGAAGATGAATCAAAAGAAGAATGAATAGAAGAAGAAATTGCACAAGAAGAATCTTTGGAACAAAATGAAATTTCTGATTCAGAAGAAATTAATTT
>CAYRGR010000083.1:1757-5023 GCA_964423755.1 uncultured Candidatus Peribacteria bacterium | reverse complement strand
ATAAAATTAAAGTAAAATGAAAACATGTTGTAGTTATTTGAAAAAGTAATATTGTCTGAAAACCCACAGCATTGCTTATGATAAATAAATGAGCAACTGTGACAAATTGTGATATTTATACAAAAAATTTAAAATTTCATACTTTAAATGCAGATATTATTATTTCTGCAGCAGGAAAACCAAAATTAATAAAAAAAGATATGGTAAAAAAATGAAGTATTTTAATAGATGTATGATTTAATTATTTAAATTGAAAAATTTGTTGAGATTGTGATTTTGAAAATTTAGAAAAAGATAATTTTATTACGCCGACTCCATGATGAGTATGACCTCTTACAGTTGCTATGTTATTAGAAAATACATATTTAGCTTTTTTAAAAAACAAAAAAATTTGAAAAAAATAAAAATACACTATAATTAACCTAATTAATTTATTTTTTAAAATATAAAAATATGTCACAAGTTACAAAAGATTGATTTGCATTTCAAATATTAGATGAAATAGAATGAAAATATCCAGAATTAATAAAATTAGTTTTGGCTACAGAATCTATGGATAATAATGAAAAACAATATTGGTTTGATATACTTCCTTCTATGACAGATGATCAAGTAGATAGATTATTTGAAATATTAGAAACAGAACGCAAAAAATTAGAAGAATTAGAACTTAAATATCAAGAAGAAATAAAATCTCTTAATGAAAAACACTTGATAGAATGGCAAGAACTTCAATCTAAAGAAAATAAAGAAAAAATTCAAAAAGCAGAAGAAGACGATAAAAAACAATCAGCTTCAGCAGAAGATGTATTAAAAATGTTAGATGAGTTATAAAAATATATATTTTTATACCTAATAAGAATTGGTTTTCATTTTTTTCTTTTTAGAAACTTTTTAAATTATAATAGTTCACTACAACAAAACCGTTAAACAATTTTACTTGAGTATATAATATAGAAGGATTAAAAATGAAAATTAAGTTTTTTCAAAAATAAAATGTATTAATTTGTTAAATTAAAATTTATTAAAATGTTAAATATCGAAATAAAAAAAAGTTCTTTACCCTTATTAAAAGAAAATAGGTTTAGCTCTTCTAAAAAAATCATTATTGATTTAAATATAGAAGTTGTTATACAAATAAATTTTTCTCAAAAAAATGTATTAAATATAATTGAAAATTTGATTATTGATTTAATATTATCTCATACAGAAAAAGAGAGAGATGTTTATAATTCTTTCTCTTTTATTTTAGAAAAATTAAATAAAGAAATTAAAAAATTAAGTAAAGATTCAAATTTTTCTAATTTAAATATTTTTATTTGAATAACTCAAGGAGATTCTTTACATTTTTCTATTCTTTGAGATTATGCAGTTTATCTTATAAAAGATAATAAAATAATTAATATTGCAGATTGAATGCAAGGTAAAAATTTGGAATTTTCTTATATATCTAGCTGAAATATAGGAGTTTTCGATAATATTTATATATCAAATATAGAATTTTTAAATCATATTACTAAAGATGATATTTTTGAGATTTCTAAAATTAAAAGCAATGAAGAAAAAAATCAAATTATAGACAAAATTTTATGAGAAGAAGATCTAGAAGAACAATATAATATAATTTATATTAACAATAAAGAAGTTATAGAAAAAGAAGAAAAAACACAAGATTCATTCTTAAAATATATAATAGAAAAATTATTAATTTATTTTAATCAATTTAAGGATTTTATTTTAGAAAATGAAAAATTAAAAAATATTTTTTATAAAGTTAAATCTAAAATTGATTTTAAAAATAAAAATATTTATGCATCCTTTTTTATAGGATGATTAGTATTTTCTATATTTTTTCTTTATTTAATAATATCTTCTATTTTAAGTAGTAATATAAATAATATTGTTCCAGAAGAATATAAAAATAAATTAATAGAAGCTAATAATATTGTTAAATGATTAAATCAACAGATTGGTAATAAAGAAATTTTTTATAGTAATATTAAAAAAGCAGAAGAATTAATTTTTGATGTTAGAGATAAAAAAATATATTTAAATGATGTAAAAAAATTATTAGATGATATTTCTGTTTTGAAAAAACAAATTAATTGAATACAGACAGCTTCTTTAAATTTAGAAAATTCTTTAATTCAATTTGAAGATAAAAATTTTGAACTTAATTCAATTTTTGAAATTAATAAAAAATTATATTTTGTAGGTAAATCATGAATTATTTGACCTTATGTTAAATGAGCTCAAATAAATAAATATCCATATCCTGATTGAGAAGAGCTTTTGTCATGCGATTTTTCTAGTGAATGATATATTTATATTCTTACTAAAACTTATAAAGTATTACAATTTTATAAACAAGAATATAAATATATATTTTTGGAATGAAAAAACACATGGCAAAATTCCAGTGTAATTAAAGTATATAATTCTAATTTATATTTATTAGATTCTATTTGAAGTAATCAAATTTTTAGACATAAAATATGAATAAAATGATTTTCTGCTAAGTTTCCTATTATTGATAATGCTGATACTAAAAATTTAAATATTTTAGATTTTGTAATAGATTGATGATTTTATATATTAAAACAAAATTTAAGTATAGATAAAATTTTTACAGCACCATCTTATTCTAAAAGATCTATAGTCATAAATTCATTACCACCAGATTATAGTTTAGAAAATGTTAATGTATTGCCAAAATTATTTATAGCACAAAACTTAAATTATCTTTATATGCTTTTAAATAATAAAATTTGGATATTAGAACCAGATTCAAAAAATTATAAAGATGTTAAGGGTTTAAAATATATATGACAAATAGAACCTCAAGAGACCATTACCAATGCTATTTTTATACCAAAAGATGGTAGTATATATATTTGAAATATAAATTGAGTTTATCATATAAATTTTGAAATTTCAGATTGAAAAATTATAATTAGATAAAATATTTAAATACGATTAATAGATTCTTTTAGTATTGATATTTGACTCATAATTTAAACAATTTTATTTAAGTATATCAAATTATTTTAAATTCTTATTTTTATGTTTAAAATAGATGCAATTGTATTAAAAAAAAATTATATAAAAGAAAATACTATTATTATAACTTTATTTTCAAGAGATTTTGGTAAAATTAATGTATGGTTTAAAGAGTCTAAAATTAAATACCCTATTGATATATGAAATATTGTTAATTGTTTAGTTAAAACTAAAAATAATATTAATATATGTGATTCTTATAAAAT
>CAYRGR010000083.1:0-1657 GCA_964423755.1 uncultured Candidatus Peribacteria bacterium | reverse complement strand
TTAATTGTTTAGTTAAAACTAAAAATAATATTAATATATGTGATTCTTATAAAATTAAAAATTCTATTGATTATAGTAATTTAAATTTCAAATCTATTCAAAATATTTTAGATTTATTAAATTATATTTATCAATTAATTCCAGAAAATGTGCCTTTGGAAGATATTTTTAATGATTATATATATTGTATATCTTTTTTAGAAAAAAATGATTTAAATTCTAAGACTATAGAATTATTAAAATTAAAACTTATTAAAAAAACTTGAATTTCTTTAAATCATGATAAAAAAAGTGATAATTTAAAAAGATTAAATAATATTATATCAAAATTAAATTTTGATAAAGTTTTAAACATTAATGGTATAAATATTGATTTAATTCAAGAAATTTATAATTATAATAACGAAAGCTTTAAACAATTTATATTATCATAATATTTTTTACAATATGCAATTTATTTATATTCAATTTACAATTTTTTTATTATGACTTATATTTTGAAGTTTTGCTTCAGTAATAGTGTTTCGGCTTAAAAAAAAGATAAAATGATGAATTTTATCTTGACGTAGTCGCTGTCCAAAATGTAAACATCAATTATGATTTTTTGATTTATTTCCACTTTTTTCATACATATTTAGAAAGTGAAAATGTAAATATTGTAATAAGAAAATTAATTATATTTATCCATTGTTAGAATTTGTAATGTGATTAGTTTTTTTATTGGTTTCATTTTATTTGGTTGATATAAATTTAATTATTTTATGAAATATATTTGAAATTATTAAGCTAATATTTTTTCTATTTATTTCATTTATCATTGTAATATTTACATTTTATGACATTGTTTTTATGGAAATTCCAGATGAAATAATGAAACCAGTAATTTTATTTTTATTTTTATTATTAATATTTTCATCTATTTTAAGTAATTTTAATATTTTTAGTTATTTTAAAAATTTTTCTAGTTTTTATTTAAATATTCCTTTAATAAACGCAATTTTAGCAAGTTTTATAATTTATACATTTTTTTATTTACAAATTTTTATATCTTGATCAATCTATGTTTTTAAAAATAAAAATAAAAATTATAAAATAATAAAAGAACTAGTTATATTATATTTTATATTTCCATTTTATATTCCAAAACAAAATAATGAAGATAAAACAGAAACAGAAGAAATTCCTTTTTGGATGTGATTTTGAGATTTAAGATTAGCTATATTTATGTGATTTGTTTGATGAATAAAAATCTCCTTATTATGACTTATTTTAGCTTATTTTATTTGAAGTATTGTTTGAGTTTTTATTTTATTAAAAAACAAAAACAGAAATATTAAAGTGCCATTTTGACCATTTTTATGAGTATGATTATTAATTGCTTTAATGTTTTATGATCAAATTATAAATATATATTTATAATTAAATTTAGTTTTCGGTTTTTTTCTTTTTAAAAACCTTTTGTATTATACTAGTTTTCGCTACCATGAAACCATCAAATAATTGTTTTAAGGTATGTTTTAAGTATTTTATAAATAAAAAATTACAATCGTATATATTGTTTTCTTGTAAAAAATATAAATTTTAGTTATAATATAAAGTATATTTTATATTTTAATAAATACAAAAATGCCAAAAGAAAAAACACAAAAAGAAAAAA
>CAYRGR010000082.1:0-5036 GCA_964423755.1 uncultured Candidatus Peribacteria bacterium | reverse complement strand
ATCGCAGACGTTATCTGCTATGTTGTCTTAGTAGTGTCCAGACTTTCCTCCAGAATTTTTTAAAAATTCTAGTATACATCTTCCTTTAAAAGCAAAACGATATTACTGTAATTTATTTTTTTTTCAAGTTAATTTGATTTTTTTGTAATAAAAGCAATAATATACTCAAACCAAATTGATCGACTCCGCCAGCTGGCGGATAGTCTAATATAAAGGGTTTTTTTAAAAAGAAAAAAACTAAAAACCAATTTTTATTAGGTATAATATAAAATTTATTATTAATTTTTAATTTATGTTTAAAAATTTTTGATTAGCATTATGATGATGAGCAGCAAGATGATTTGCTCATGTTTGAGTAATTAAATATCTAGAAGAAATTTGATTAAAAGCAAATGAGGTTTCATGAACAAGTATGTGATCTATAGTAGCATCTTTTTATGCATTTTGATTTAAAACATCAGAAATTATTAGCATTATTAGTAAAATTAAAAAATTAGATTACATTAAATTAATGGATTTAAATTTTAAAACATGATTAATTTGATGAGTAAAAATTAAAAAAAAGTTAGAAGAAATTTTTTGAAATGTAAAAATAGAACAAGCAAAAATTCCTCTTAAAATTATTTCTGTAAATCTTGATACTTGAGAAAAAAAAGTTTTTGATAAATGATTATTGATTGATGCAATAAGATCTTCTATAAGTATTCCATTTATTATATCTCCTTACAATATTAAAGACGATAATTTAATTGATTGATGAGTTATAAATAATTTACCTATAGAAGAACTTAAAAATAAAAATATTATAGCAGTTTCTGTTTTAAGAGATATAAAAAGAAAAATTAATAAAGAAACAAAATTTTTATGATTTAAAATAAAACACAATTTAATATGATTAAATTATCAAATTTTACAAAAGACAATTGATATTATGATGAAACAAAATGAAGATAGATCATTAAAATGTAAAAATAAAAAAATTTTATTTATTAATCCAAAATTTCCAAATATTGATTATTATGAGTTTTATAAATTTAATGAGATTATAGATATTTGATATAATGAATGTAAAAAGATAATTTGAAAAGCTTAAGATTAATCTTATAAAGTTTCCTTTATTTTTTTATTAATAATTATGATTTTTGATACACATTCTCATCTTACATATAAAGAATTTGAAAATATTGAAGATGAAATCAAAAAAATGAAAGATTTTTGAGTAAATTATTCAGCTTTAATAGGTAATGATTTTAATGATAGTAAAAAAGCTATAGAATTATCTAATAAATATGATTGTTTTTATTCTGTAATTTGAAGTACACATCCCATAGATGCAAAAAATTATGATCAGATTAATAATATTGAAAATGAACTAGAAATATTACTTATTAATAATACAAATAATAAAATTATATGAATTTGAGAAACTTGATTTGATTATTTTTGGATAAAAGATCTAAATGATGAAGAAAAAGAAAAAAATAAGCTAATTCAAAAGGAGGCCTTTAAAATACATACAAAAATAGCACTATCTTATAATCTTCCGTTAATAATACATTGTAGGAATGCAAAAGAAGATACTTTTAAATATTTAAAAGAATTTAATGCACAAAAATTTGTGATACATTGTTTTTCTGAAGATTTGGATTTTGCAAAAGAAATTATGAAATATTTTCCAAATGCATATTTTTGATTTACATGAATTATTACTTATAAAAATACTTTCCATATCCAAGAAGCTGTCATTAAACTTCCTTTAGAAAAGATTTTAGTAGAGACAGATGCTCCTTTTTTGGCTCCTCAGATTTTGAGATGAAAACAAAATACATCTGCTTATGTAAAATATATTCTTGATAAAATAAAAGATCTTAGAAACGAAGATCCAGATATTATTGAAAATCAAATTTTTCAAAATAGTCTTAATTTTTTTTGAATAAAATTTTAAAGTTTTAGATTAGATTTTAATTAAGATTATACTTTGGATATTAAATTAAAAAACTTTAATATCTGATAATTATTTATTTTTAGTTATACCTAATAAGAATTGGTTTTCGGTCCTTTTCTTTTTAAAAACTCTTTAAATCATTTGTATTTTACTTTCATATATTTAAAATGTTAAAGGATAAAATATTAAGCAAAACAATTTTATCTACGCATATTAAAATATGCAAATTAAAAAATAGAAGATTCTAAAGTCTTATATTTTTTTAATACACTTTATGTTCATGAACTTTTGCATTAATCATTAAAAAATATTTTTAAAATTCAAATTTATAAAAAAATAAATTGTTTTATATTGGTATTAAGTAGAGAAAATACTTATTTTAATTTGTACTATATAAAAAAAATTTTAAAAAATTTTGACTTAAAAAAAAAATATATATAATAAGCTTCGTTTTAAAATTTTGTAGAATTAAGTTAATTATAATTTTGTTTAATTTTAAAGGACAAAAAATAATTAACCTCTAATTTTTTTTACTAAAATACCTATTTTTTATTTTTAATAAAAATATATGGCTTGATTGATATGAAAAAAACTTGAAATGACAAGGATCATTAAATGAGACAAAATGGTCCCTATTACTTTAATTAAAATTCCGGAATTAAAAGTTTTACAATTAAAAACAAAAGAAAAAGATTGATATGAATCAATTGTATTATGAGAAAGTGGATGAAAAATAATAAAAGAATTTAGTATGACTTGATCTTTTAAAGATGTAAAAGTATGAGATTTGATTTCACTTGATATTTTAAATGAAATAAAACAAGTTGATGTTGTCTGAATTTCTAAATGAAAATGATTCGCTTGAGCAATGAAAAGATATAATTTTTCATGATGACCTGGTAGAGTAGGTTCTAAATTTCATAGAGCTTTATGATCTATAGGTACTAGAAAACCTAGACGTACAAAACCATGAAAAAAAATGCATTGACACATGTGAGTAGATCAAATTACTCTAAAAAATAGACCAATAGAATTAGTTAATAAAGATATATCTGTAATTGCAATTAAATGATCTATTCCATGAGCTAGAAATTCCACTATATTTTTAACCTTTTAAATAAAATGGAAGCTAAATTATATGACTCAAATTGAGTTGAAACATGAACTCTTGAATTAAATGAAAGTATTTTTGGTGTAAAAATTAACCAAAATCTTATTCACAGATTACTTATGTTACAAAGATCTAATGCAAGAATTGCTATAGCTCACACAAAAAGTAGATCTGAAAGAAATTGATCTACTCGTAAAATTTACAAACAAAAAGGTACTGGTAGAGCAAGAGCTGGTACTTCAAGATCTCCAGTAAGAAGAAAATGATGAGTAGCTTTTTGACCTAGAAAAGAACGTAATTTTACAATTAAAATGAATAAAAAAGAAAGAAGATTAGCTTTATTGTCTTTATTATCTTCTAAAGCAAAAGGTCTTCAAATTAAAGTTATTGATTTAATTGATTTAAAAGAAATCAAAACAAAAAATATTTCTACAATTTTTACAAATATGAAATTAGATTCAACTCTATTTTCTATTTTACCAGATAATAAAAACCTATTTTTAATTAGTAGAAATATTTCAAATGTAAAACCTATTTTAGTATGATATTTAAATCCTATGGATTTATTAAAATATAAAAATTTAGTTTTTACAACAGATAGTTTAAAGTATTTAGAAGAAAAATTTACTTCTTAGTTTTTGTTTTTTTAATCTTTTTGTTATGCAAAAGTTTGATATAATTAAAAAAAATATAATTTCAGAAAAAAGCCAAGGTCTTGAGCTTAAATGAATTTATACAGTAGAGGTTCATAAAAATGCTACTAAATCAGATATTAAAAGTGCATTTGTTAATTTATATTGAGTAAAAGTTTCTAGTGTTAATTTAATTAAGACAAGAGAAAAATATAAAAATACAAAAACTTGAATTGTTGCAAAAAGATTATCTACTAATAAAGCATTAGTAAGATTAAAAAAGTGAGAAAAAATTGTAGATTTTATTAAATTAAAAACAAAATAAAAGTTTTATATTATTAAATTTTAATATTTTATGTGATTAAAAAAGTATAAACCTACCACTCCATGAAGAAGACATATGACATGAAATACTTTTGAAGAAATTACAACGAATAAGCCTTGTAAAGCTTTAATGTATTCTTTAAAGAAAAATGCTTGAAGAAATAATACATGAAGAATTACTGTTAGACATCAGTGATGATGACATAAAAAAATGTATAGAAAAATTGATTTTTATTTTACAGATAAGCTTAATATTCCTGCAAAAGTAGAAACTATAGAATATGATCCATATAGGACAGCTTTTATATCATTAATTTGTTATAATGATTGAGAAAGAAGATATATTATCGCACATAAAGATATGAAAGTTTGAGATATTATTATTACCTCAGATAATGCTAAACCATTAAATGGTAATAGATTATTAGTTAGTAATATTCCTACTTGATTTAATGTATATAATGTAGAATTAATAGTTTGAGAAGGAGCATCTAGTGTAAGATCTGCTTGATCTACAGCATTAGTCGTATCTCAAGAATGAGAATATACTCAAATTAAACTTCCTTCTTGAGAAATAAGATTAGTTAACAAAAAATGTTATGCTAGTATCTGAGTAGTTTCTAATATTCATAACAATCAAATATCTATTTGAAAAGCATGAAGATCTAGATGGATGTGAAAAAGACCTACTGTTTTATGAAAATCAATGAATCCTGTTGATCATCCACATTGAGGTTGAGAATGACATTCTCCAATTTGAATGAAAGCTCCAAAAACTCCTTGGTGAAAAAAAGCATTATGAATCAAAACTAGAAAACGTAAGTATACTAATAAGTGGATATTAAAATGACGTAAAAATAAATCATCGGCAGCATAATTTTATTATTTATTTTTTTAATTTTATGACAAGAAGTCTTAAAAAATGACCATATATTGATCCGAAACTTTTAAAAAAAGTTTCAAAAATGACAGAATCATGAAAAAAAATGGTAATTAAAACATGGTCTAGAGATTGTACAATTAT